>JBAXZY010000031.1:0-16152 GCA_041670045.1 Bacilli bacterium
ATGACTGATGGATACGTTCTCCATGAAGCCTTAGACAAGAATTCCGAAGTAATCGGTTATGAGTTCGTTAATCTCGGAAAGATGATGAAGGCTATCCGTGAGGGCAAAGATCCCAAGGCTGCTTTCGAATCTGCTAAGGGAACCTATGGACGTTACGCTGAAGGCGTAAAGTTCATTGATCCGAGAAAGGAGTAATGACCATGGTTACATTTGAAAATATGGAGAGAAGACAGGCTGGTATTAATGCTTTCTTAAAGAAGAATGATCTCGGCACTTTAGAAGATTGCCGTGATTTATGCTTATCCCACGGCGTTGACGTGGATAAGATTGTCCGTGGTGTTCAGCCTATCTGCTTCGATAATGCTGTCTGGGGCTACACTCTTGGCACGGCTTTAGCTTTAAAGAGAAACGTCAAGACTGCTAAAGAAGCTGCTGAATGCTTAGGCGAAGGTCTTCAGGCCTTCTGTGTTCCTGGTTCTGTTGCTGCTAAGCGTGAAGTCGGCTTAGGACATGGTAACTTAGGAGCTAGATTACTGGATGAGGAATCTCATTGCTTCGCTTTCTTAGCCGGCCACGAATCTTTCGCTGCCGCTGAAGGCGCTATCGGCATTGCCAACAATGCCAACAAGGTCCGTAAGAATCCGCTTAAAGTCATTCTCAATGGTTTAGGCAAGGATTCTGGTTACATCATTGCCAGAATCAATGGCTTCACTTATGTCAGAACTGAACTTGACCGTGAGACTGATACTCTGATTGTCAAGGATGAAATCAAATTCTCCGATGGCAACAGAAGCAACATCCGCTGCTATGGCGCCGATGATGCTACTGAAGGTGTCGCTATCATGAAGTATGAACATGTCGATATCTCTATCACTGGCAACTCCACTAACCCGACCAGATTCCAACATTTGGTTGCTGGTCAGTACAAGAATTGGTGCTGGGGTCATGGACAGAAGTACTTCTCAGTCGCTTCCGGCGGTGGAACTGGCAGAACTTTGCATCCTGACAATATGGGTGCCGGTCCGGCTTCCTATGGTCTCACTGATTCCATGGGACGTATGCATGCTGATGCCCAGTTTGCTGGATCTTCCTCAGTTCCGGCTCACGTTGAGATGATGGGTCTTATCGGCATGGGCAACAACCCGATGGTTGGTGCCACTGTCTCTCTTGCCGTTGCTGTCTACGAAGCTTTGACTAAGTAGAAAATTCTGAAAACAAAAAAAGCTCTCTTGTCGTTAAGGGGGCTTTTTTATTGGCCGAATTTCGTGAATCTAGTTAATAATGAGTCTTCTTATTTGTTTTCTGGTAGTCAGAATACAGTTTCAGGCATTCATCGTGTGATACCTGAGTGAGGTATTCACCCTGGTATTCTTTCTTGATCCGATCATTGAATTCCTCATCGGAGAAGCCGATATTCTTGGTATCGGTGTAATCGCATCCGTAATAGATCTTGTCGATATGGGCCCATAAGAGAGCACCAAGACACATCGGACAGGGCTGACCGGTGGTATAGATTTCACAGCCGCTCAAGTCAAAAGTTTTCAAAGCCTTGCTAGCCGCTCGGATAGCTTCCATCTCGCCATGGCAGGTAGGGTCATTGTTCCTGACCACGCAGTTATGGCCTTTGCCAATGACTTTTCCGTCTTTGACAATGACGGCTCCAAAGGGTCCGCCATCGCCATGCTTGATTCCTTCATAGGCCTCTTGGATAGCCAAATCCATGAAATTATTCATTTAATCCACTTCCTTCGACATTATTTTAACATAAGATCATTTTTAGATAGACCTTTATCTACTAGTAAAACCTATATCGCTTCAATTCAGTTTATTCAATTATCGATGACTTTAATTAGGACACTTTCAAATACCGGCTCTTCTGAATTCCTTTTTTGATGGAAGAAAAAGAAGTCAGTCACCCACATTAAGGCAAAAGTAATCAGGATTCCAAAACTGACATCGCTTAGGAAATGGGCACCATTATAGATTCTAAAGAATCCAATCAGGAGAACAATGGCAGAAGCAACACTAAATGAGACATATTCACCGCCCCTTAATCTGAATTTCCATAAGGGATGGAACAAAGGAATGATCATCATCATAGTAGCCACAATCATATGACCGCTAGGACAGGAACGGGTGGCATCACTTGTGGTAGTCCAGAAATGGAACTGCCACCAAGAGGAGAAAGTCAAAGTCGAATCCGTAGCGACAATATTCCGGTAACGGGGCCGACTGATCATGGACTTAAAGAAGTTACCGATTAATTCAGAAAAAATGACGACAATGAAAATCATGATGGCTAATTTCAAGACATAGTCAGTATCCAATTCTTTGCATAATAAGAAATTAAGGATAAAAGCTTCGGCAAGAGTAATCAATGTCGAAGTCAGATAACCGATTCCATTAGCAAGACTGACATTATCGGACCAGATTGTCAAATACTGTTTTGTTAGCCAAGTCCCTAAGACATTAGAAGCATAAATAAGAGACAATATATTAATAAAAAGATTCCTAAAGCCTTATTCTTTTCTTTTAAAGAACGATAAAACAGAACTCCTCCTAAGGCATAAATCCAGGTATAGAACAAAGGAGCCAAGTATTCTAAGATTAAAGACTTGGGATTAGAAATAGCCGATAAATCTGCCAATCAAAGATAGACCCAAACAATATACCTAGCAAACAGATACCTAAAACACCGATTGATAAAGAAAAAGGAACACCCAGATAACGGTCTTTGATTTTCATACATTAGATTCCTTTATGTTTCTATACTAAATTAAAAAGACTCGGAAGTTTAATAAACAATCTATTTGTTAGCGGGCCTGAGATTACTCTCATCCCTGATATATAAACCTGAATAATTATTACAACTGATTCGATACTCATATTCATAATCATTGAAGTACCAGTTGCAGACTCGCATATCAAAAACGGAATAAATAGTTCCTTCTTTAGTCCAAAATATTTTATCAGTGAACTTTACACTTTGACCGACATGGAATTTAGGTGGAGGAGGATTAGGAATATCATCACTTCCAGGCATTCTTACTCCACCGGAAATCGATTCAAGCTTTTCATCCGAGACATTACTGGCTTTTTGACAGTACTGTAAGATCTTAACTGCATTTTCTTCATTTACCGGTTCACCAAGAAGTTTGGAATATTTAATAACTTCCTCAATTGAATTACAGTTGGCGACATCACGGATTATTCTTTTCTTATCAAAATTTGCAGAACTCATATGCTTTCCTTTTTAGGCATAAGAAGAGCTTAAAGCAAGTAATGAACGGACAGGACTTCTTAATGCGTTGCTTTTTTACTGATCGTTTTTAACAAAAAACTCAGCCTGATTTCCAATCCTAATCCTTTCTAGAGCAAAAATAATAAGAGATTATTTGATTCCTTTTACTATTGCTGAAATAATTCTATAATATTTAATTTTTTAAGTCTAGGCTTTTTCAATGAGACCTAAGTCCATAATAAAGGGAAAAACTAATAAGATAGATTAATAATTAGTGAATTAGCTTCAATCAAAATTCTTTAGTTCTTTGTTCAAATATATATCTCAATTAAATAGAAAATAATGCTACAAATAAAAGCAACCTTTTTTGGCGATAAAGGTTGGCTAACTAAAGAAATATTAATCAAACAATAGAGTCTTTACAGACTATAAAATAGTACTAGTTTTATTTATTTTTATTATTATTATTATTATTATTATATTTAATTAAGAAACTAAGGCCTCGATTCCAACCTGAATCCACAGCCTTCTAACTTCTTCTGTCGCGTCAATGCTGCATTATTCAGGATTGAAGCAATTATTGACCCAAAAGAATTATCTTTTGAATATTGAATCTCTTTTCTGGCATTTAATATAGGATCATTTTAAGTCATTTAAAACTGTATTTTTATCCAATGAGGGACTAATAAATTCTTCTTCTTTTAGCAATTTATTTGAATAAAGTCCTGATTTAGTTGAATTCTTACTTTCTTTGGAGTCCCCACAATGACTACTATGAGGATACGGCTTTTATTAGATTTATGAGATAAAAAAGGCCTTCGATTTGCCTGTGTATTCTTCTTATTTCCTGTGCTAGAATACATGGCTATGAATGATATTTTAGAAACTAAAAACGTGGATGTAAAAAAGAAACGCCTTCATCATATTCCGCCTTTGATGCTGGTCATCATATCTTTCATTATAATGATCTTTTTAGGATCCATTATTTTAGTCCTTCCTATTTCATCCAGCGACATGTCTACTCATATTCCTTATATTGATGCTTTGTTTATATCAGTGTCGGCTGTCTGTGTCACTGGTCTAACGACGATATCATCATTAAAAGATACTCTCTCTGTGTTTGGCAAAATCATCCTCTGCCTCCTGATTCAGATAGGAGGTTTAGGCATTGTCACTATTGTTTCCTTCTTTATGGTATCTACTGGTAAAAGACTAAACCTGTTTACAGCTAATGTTGTCAAGGAATCACTGAGTCAATCCGGTTTTTCTCAGCTAAAGACCCTTCTTAAACATATTGTGATCATTACTTTTTCAGTTGAAGCCTTTGGAGCCTTGATTAACTTGATTGTCTTTGCCCCTGATTATCCTTTCTTAGAAGCTTTAGGCATATCCATCTTCCATGCGGTGTCTGCCTTCAACAATACCGGCTTTGATATCGTTGGATCAACTTCCTTGATTGCCTATAAAGACAACATTCTGCTTAATTTAAATACCTGTTTTTTAGTCATTACCGGTGGCTTAGGTTTCTTAGTCTATGAAGACTTCTTCTTATCTCATACTTGGCATAGATTGACCATTCAGACGAAGATTGTCTTAATCACTAATGGTGCTCTTTTAGTTCTTTCATTCTTATTAGTTAAACTTGTTCAGGGCGATAGCATCTCCTGGCTCCAGGCTTTTTTCTATTCCGTTAATCTTAGAACTGCCGGGTTTACGACTTTTGATGTCGGCTCTAACATTACTTCCTCCAATGTCATCCTATCCTCCATATTGATGTTTATCGGTGGATCACCCTTATCAACAGCTGGTGGCATCAAGACGACGACTTTCTTTGTCATTCTACTATCCATTGGAAGCTTATTCACCGGTAAACAGCCCATCATCTATAAAAGACAGCTATCGATGAGCTGCATACGGAAAGCTTTGATTCTCTTTGCTGTCAGTTTATTCGGTGTCTTCTTAGGAATTTTCTTCATTGCCATCAACGAAGGCGACCGATTCTCCTTTGTGGAGGTCTTCTATGAATGCTTCTCGGCTTTTGGTACAGTAGGACTGTCAATGGGCATAACTCCTCAGTTATCGGTGTTATCTAAACTAGTGCTCTGTCTATTGATGTTCTTTGGCCGTTTAGGACCGGTTACTATCCTTACAGTCTGGAAACCTTTCTTCAAACATAAAGACGATGTCATCTCCTACTTAGAGACGGATATTGCAGTTGGCTAAAGAGGTAAACGCAAATGAAAAAGCTCATTGTTGTCATTGGGTTAGGAAGATTTGGCTTAGGACTTGTCAAAGCCTTTGCGGAAAAAGATGTGGACTTGATTGCTATCGACAGGGATAAGACTAATGTTTCGAAAGTCGGGAGCATCGTTGAAAACGCGGTCTGCTGTGATTCCACTAATGCAGATGCTCTTTTAGAAGCCGGTGTCGGTGAAGCTGATAATGCCATTATTGCCTTTGGTCAGGATACGCAAGCTAATTTAGCAACGACAATTCTGACAGCTGTGGCTTTAAAGAAAATAGGCGTTAAGAGAATCACCTGCCGTATTGATGACTTTGTCTATGAGGACTTAGTCAAACGATTAGGAGTGGATGCTGTCATTTCTCCTTTTGATGTGGCTTCTGAATCATTAGCTATGCGATTAAGCTCCGACAATGTCATGGATTATTTCAAGATTGCCGATGGCTACAACGTTTATGAACTTAACCTTCCTGAAGATACTAAGCCTTTGACTTTGAACGAGCTTAGTGCTCCTAGCCGGTTTGGAGTTAATATCATTCTGATTTCCAGGAAAGGCAAAACTTTTTTGCCGACCAAGGATTATCAATTGATGCCTGAAGATCATATCTTTACCTTTGGTAAAGAAAAAGGCATCTATCAATTAGAAGCCTTTTTAACCGGTAATGATAAGTAAACAACTTTAAAATTATAAATTAAAAACTTAATGCTGTTTGATAAAAGTCAACTAAAATGATTATCGCTATTAAATCGATTGTTGGTTTTCGTGTTCGTCTTTTACGGCTGGCTTTTTCTGAAGGAGAATAAAAAGGATAATACCGTAAATCAACATCAACCCGCCTCTGATGCCTTCAGCAATTGCTAAACCTGTTCCATTCAGATTGATGATTTTGGTTTCAAAGTCAAAAAGAAAATGGATCAGCATTAAGGGGAAGATGGTCTTAGTATGGTAGAGAAGACAAATAGCCATGAATCCGAAAATCAAAGCATTCAGGATGGTCATAACTGTTAACAATGGTCCCTCGCCATTAAAAGATGTAGCAATGTGCCCAATACCAAAGACCAAGGTTGAAATCCAGATAACTTGATTCTGTGAAAAGGTTTTTTTAAGAATTGAAGGAATAAGGCCTCGGAAGTAGATTTCTTCAACGATTCCCACAAATAAATATAAGAGAAAACATCCACCTAGATATCTAGCATCCTGAACTTTGAATCCCTGAACTAAGACGGGTATGAAAATCAAAATAACAGGTAGAAGGTAAAGATAATCTTTACCGTTTTTGTTGATTACTAAAGATAAATCTTCTTTTTTGATCTTACCTATCAATAAGAAAAGGATGATCACGACTAAAGGCAGGAAGATAAAGGCTGCTTGGATATATAAACTTTCCGGAATACCTATTTTTAGAATGGAAACCAAGAATCCGGAAGTCACTGCAAAAAGGATGACTATTAGAGCCACTAAGAGGGATTTTACGATAGCTAGGACTTTCGGTTTCATGTTTTTCCTCCTCATAATTTTTTTAAAGAAATCTTTAACATCTAAGATTTTACTTCATGTTAAAGTAATTACCTATATTTTTTTTCTGGGAAATACGAAAAAAATGGTTTTAGATGAGATTCAATTTTTTGAAAGCAAAAAGAACACTGACTTATTTTTCTATAAGAAACTAAGAATTAAAAGGCTTGTCAGTAATTCGGTTTGGATCTGCTCGGGCACTATCAAGGTCGATAAAGTATTTCTTGTTCACATTGGACTTATAGATATCAATCAGATAACCAACTTGGATACTGGATAAATCACCGAAGATATTGTGAGAGACAAATTTATCACTGCCGTTTTCACAATATATCTTCCAAGGATGTGAACCACCAATTGCAAAATTGTTATTGCACACTAAGTCTGTGACTCGGTAGGTAACTTTGGTTCCTGTCTTTTTTAAGTTAGTCAAATCCTTGCTATTCAATGATATGAAGACAAAGATGCCAGCTGCTAATAACATAAAGCCGCTAAAGCAGTAGACAATGATCGGCCCGGTATTAGTAGTTGAAGCATCCGTGATTTTATTAGGGTCAGTTTTTAGATACCAGATATCAATTACTTGCCCTTCACTCATTCCGGCATAATAGGTTCCTAATTCATTATGATATGTAACACCATCGACACCATATTCCACCAAGACATAGTAATTAGTGGAATTTCCGGTCCTAGTGAATTGGATATCAGTGATAGTGGCCTGGGTTTTGATTCCGTTATCGATGAAGTTATTGTTACTTTTGGAATAGAAAATACCGCCTATCAATAATCCGATACTAGCCAGGAAGCAAACAATTATCTGAATGATGTAATTTCTTTTTTTGTGTTTCATAATTCCTATTCCTACCTTAATTTTATAACAAACCGGCGTTTATTCCTAACTATTTACGATTGTGGCAATGAGGTTTATTAGGTAATTGTCAACTTTAAAAAAAATCATTACTTCTTTTTGTTTTTAATTACTTATGGATCAATGACATCCTTGTAAGTGATCTCAGTTACTTTTTCATTAGTTTCTTTATAGTAAAGGTACCCTTCTTTATCGGTATAGAAAGTGGGATTATCAGAAGAAATAGTCAAAGAATAGATTGGTCGGAAGACTTCACTTTTTATTTTCCCATCTGAATCAGTATATTGACGATAGGTAACATCCATAATCACGTCTTGAAAATTCAAAAGATATTTTGGCAAAGTAATATTGAAGAAATAGTCATGAACGACTATTTCATCACCAAAGACTGAGGGATAAGTTCTTAAATAAGATTCAGAGGTAGAATATTTCTTACCCGTTTCCAAACAAAATGCGGAAATATTGAGGGAAACACAGAAAGAGCAAGGTACTCCTCTTCCAATAAATCCACCTAGGTCAACTATTCTTAAGCCATCATATTTATTAGGAAGAACGATATCTTGACTTTCACCTGGCTTAAAATGAATAGTACCAATGAAAGCTTCTTGAATTTTGGTATTATAACCAATATAAAGATTTCCGACTTCTTTCTCTTCATAAAAAGAGGAGCAACGATAAATAGTGAAACTATAAAGAAAAAGGCTAATGAACAATCGGAGCTTTGTCATAATGATTCCTCTTATAGGATGATTATAAGGTTTCTTATCGAAAAAACTTAAATTATGAAACAGCAAATTAAGTTTACTCTAAAATATCAATTGAAGTTGGTTATTTGAAAAAGGAGGGATTTTTTTTAAAAAACTAAATATTTAACTGTGAATAAATCATCCTATAAAAGTAGACTTAAAAACAAATCATCCATTATGAATGCTTTTTCATAGAAACGAAAAATTCTTAAAACCGGAGACTTGATTTGATGTTTGTTAAGCGGCTGAAGTAAACTCCAAAGAACAGGATGAAGCATCATTGCTAGTAACAGTGAAGGAATAGTCAAGTGAAGAGCCATCATTGAATTTGTTGCCGTTAGTCATATTGGCAGCATATTTATCCAGCGAGAAAGAAGCACTTCCGTATTTCTCTCCGACACCGAAGAGATTGTTCATTAAGCCAACGCTGCTCTTATAATCTTTGGTCATAAAGGAAGTTTTGCCATCAGCCGGGACTATTGAAATCAGGCAGTTAGAAGAACCAAGCGTGTTGTTATCAACATCATAGGAATAGTTGATGGTGTTGCTAGCAGCAATAAAAGAAGCCGTATGGTGATCACCTGTAGTAGCATCAATTGTTGTTTCATCATAGACAGCATCAACATATTTGACGGTATAACCGCTAGCACCGGTCGGATCGGCTTTAGGAGTAGTCATTTGGAAAAGTCTCGAGTCAATATGAAATACCTGTAAACCATAGGTTTCATAAGTACCGCCATGACCTAACTTGCTGGTCCATTCTGGATAACCAGTTGAGTCTTTCTCATTGATGCCAGTTGGTGTGTAATACTGCAGAAGGAGATATTCATCATAAGGCATACCATTCCAGGGGTCGGTCTTAGTGTCATGAAGAATTACGCATTCTCCTGTATCAGTGAAGGAATGCAGAGTCATAGAGAAAGACTTAGCGGTTCCATCAACCACTAAAGGATCAACCCATCCTAAGACCATTTTTGAATAAGCATCGTGGTCTCCGACATTGAAATCCATCATATCAATACCACCCGATGGACAAACTGCATAATCCCCTCCGGCGTAAGAGTAATAATCACTTAGTCCCATGGCATGGCCGGTTTCATGAATCAAAACATGAGTGTCAATTGAAGTGCCGCCATAGTTTCCTGGGCAAATCAAAGCATAGGGAGCCCAGAAATATCTTGCGGCAACAGGTTTGGTGACATCACCAGTCATATTTATTGATGATTTACCAGTCATAGCCCACCAAAAGGCATCTCCGCCTTGATTAAGCAAGGGTTGACCAGTTACATAAATCATTTCTACAACATCTATCAAACCATCAGCGTTGGAATCATAGTCTTTGGTATTGATTCCTAAAGATGAAGTAGCATAATCAACACAAGAATTAAGCAAAGGGGATAGAACATCTCCGCTTTTACTAGCTGTCTGAAAAGCAAGACTGGTCCTTGAATCCTTGTAGGCTTCAGTTATGGTTCCACTGATATGGAGCTTTCCATAACTTGATTTTTCATAATAGGAAGACAGAGATTCCCAGGAAGTATCACTAGCTTTTCCAAAGTAAGCTTTTTCAGTAACGGCTTTCTCTTCATCAGTAAATGAAGGATCAGTCTCCCCTGAAAAGCAGACTGGAATGACTAGAATCTTCACATTCCCAGTAGAAGGCATTCCTTTCTGGCGAAAACCATCAAGCGTTGGATGATTGATAACAGAATACTGGCTGACTGAAGCTTCATGATATCCTGTAATAGGACTAGAGCTAGAACTTGAAGTACCATGTTGACAAGACACTAAAAAGAAGGGAACGAAGAGAGCATTCAGCAATACTTTGGCCTTTTTCATAATACAATTTTCCTTTTTTTGCTACCTTAATCATAGAGGAAAATGGTGAAAATAGCAATTAGATGACTTAAAAACGGATAAGCAAAGTCTCTTGTTTATTCACTTTTTTCATTCCATCCATACAAAAAACTTTACGAAAGAATGAAAAAGAAATAGACAATGGTGATGAACAGCGAAATGATATTTATAACCAGAAGGATATAAATAGCCAATAAAGAAAAGAAATAGTTTTTTCCTCCATTGAAAGGTAAGATAACCCGGTGATTTTTTGTTAATAACCAAAAAACAAAAAAGAATCAAGGCTATTTGATAAAAGTAAAACCATTGAAAAAAGAATGAACTAAAAGCTTGCAATTTTTTAGCTTTCTAAGATTTCATTTTACCTTTTAGCTGAAATTATGAACCTTGCTTATCACTTCTGTTGCTTTTTAATCTGCCAATCAAAGAAGAGATTCCGGTAGTAATAGCTAATCCAAATATAGCTACCCCTATTGAAACAATAATAGTTTTGACTTTGGATTCATTTCTAACTAAAGCAACGAACATAAAGGCTAATCCGATTACGAGCATTGTTCCTTCAATATAAAGCTCGATCTGTTTGGTATTACTTTTATTTCTATAAATGGCGCTGAGGATTAAGCCAATGACAACCATACCTATAAAAACATACATCAGTATTTGAAACCAGATTGGGAAGGAACTAAAGGTATTAATGTCAGGAAAGACCGTTTCGGACATAATCATTTCAATACTTATGCCAAGCCCTCCAGCTCCCGAAAGAAAGAGTGACAAATAAGAAATAAATTTGCAATTTTTCATTTGCATTGACCCTTTCATTTTATGCTTGAATGAGATGATGTAATTCAAAAAAGAATTTATTTAGAATTATGTTCTAATTCATTCTTTGATGTTACATAAAATTTTATTTCTGGAAATGAAAGAAAATATTTTTGCTAAAAAACTTTATTAATTTATGACATATATAAAAATGTAGGCAAGAACTTTCTGAAAGAAAAAAACAAATATTTTGTTCCCAAAGTAGTTGACTATTTAAAAATATATGTATATAATACAATAAAACTGAAAGAGGGGTTAAAAATGAAAACAAAAATTGTTATCAATTTCTTTAGCATAATTTGTTTTTTCTTACTAGGGGCCAGCTCAAAATTTAATCAAAAATCAATCGACCTAGATTTAAATCCGAATACTCAATTAGTTAAACAATCCCATCATAGTCATCCTGAAATCGAAGGCTTTTCTTATTGTTTTGGCTATGAGGATCTTATGCAAAAAGATGAAACCACAGGTTATTTTACTTATAACACGGATTTTTTCTATTCTCCTTTTACTTCAACTTCCAACTTGTATATTTTAAGAGTTCAGGCTAGTTTTACGCCTGGTTATACAGGTAATCAAAATGGTAACACTTACTATGATCCCAATTATCTGCTTTGGAAAGGGTACATTCATTCTAAATCATATCAGGTAACTAAAAATGGTAAGACGTCATCAAAAATTCATTATGTTGCCAGTTGGCCTAAAAGCTCAGTAAGTAGTGTAACCGTAACAAAAGAAACGTCTTTTAGTCTTGGCTTTCTTTCGGGAAGAGAAATTGGTTTGACATATAATCTATCAACCGGTGCTGTTGGATTAAATTTAACATTAAATAACAGCTCATCTGTTACTTTTGGATTCAGTAAAAGCATTAGTATAACTGAACCTAACCCAACTCTTTCACACCAGATTTCAAATAATGAGGCGCAATGGAATTTTCAATATATTGAGTCCTCATCTGTCACTTATGATTTAGACACTTATTTTATGTTCGAAGCTGAAAAAAGCAACTCTGGATTTCAAGATTTCTCGTTTGGATATTCTGTAAAAATTAACCTTACTTGTGTGGCATGGGAAAATTATTTGTGGCGTCAAGAAAGAAACACCACTCTTGAAATAGATGATGGTGAATTCGGACTCTATTAATGAACGATTACCTTTGTTTGGCCTTAAAATCAAAATCAGTTAAAGGAAAAATACTTCTTAAAGATGTTAATATTAGTTTTCCTTCTCATGGCCTTTTTTTGATAAAAGGGCCAAATGGTGCTGGAAAAACAACGCTTCTTTCTATTTTGTCTGGATTGGATTCGTCTTTTGATGGAGAATTGATATTCTTAGGTAATAAAATAGATGTCAAAAACAAAAACTCTTATTTTGACGAACATGTTTCTTTTGTTCCCCAAAATAATTTGGTTTTTGATGATGTTAGTGTAGTAGATAATGTTTTTCTTTCTAATAATATTAAAGATAGGAAGAAGGCTATCGATGTTCTTAAAGACTTCGGATTAGAGAATAATATTAATCAAGGGGTATCATCTCTTTCTGATGGAGAAAAGCAAAGGCTATGTTTAGCAAGAGCATTTTATAATTTGAAGGATATTGTTCTTTTGGATGAAGTAACTGCTTTTTTGGACAAAGACACTCGTGAAATTATTTGGAAACAAATTGCCAAGATCAGTAAAGATCACCTTGTCCTTTTTGTTACTCAAGAAGTGATTGATAAGAAAACAGATGACATAAATGGCCTATTAGAAATCCAAAATCAGAATTGTAATTTTGTGCTCTATAAATCTGGACCAAAAATGATGGAAACTAGGGCTTTAGCTCCCAAGATTAAATCCAACCACACCTTTATTAATAATATAAAGATGTTTAATCCATATTACATCGTAATTCTCCTTTTTGCTTTTCTATTTTCTTTTGCTTCGATTCTTTTTGGAAACCTTTATTTTTCTTTGCCTGAGGAGCGATTATCGGAAATCACTTATCAAAACTATATAAATACCGCAAATGCCTATTATATAAGTCCAAAGCAAAAATCAAAATTTACTCAGACTCAATTTGGCCTTTCTATGACCTCTTTTTCAATTAAAGATGAAAATAATGATAACTACAGTATTGGCAATCAAGTCTTTGGAATTTTCACTTCTGATTCTTACGGAAATTCCAACATTAGGATGATCAAGGGAAAATATCCTAAAAGCAGTGATGAATTAATTATTTCCTCTTTTTGTTACGATGCTCTTGATAGGGGTGGAGAATTTTCTGAATTTTCAATTGATAATGGCATTACTCAATACCGTATTGTTGGTGTATACGAAGGCAAAAATTCCGAAAACTATCAAAAAATGATGACTCTTTTTGATGATGAAAAATATTCAACCCCAAGTAATATAAACTTACGTTATTGTTATACGTTTCTGGTTGAATCCGGTTTTTCATATGGAACAATAGAAGAAAATGAGGGAGCTTTTGTTTTGGCTTCTGATAACATAATTTCCGAATTGGATTATAAAGCAATCAAAGACACTTTTCTTTCATATCCTTATGTTTCTGTTGCCAATCTTTCTAATGACGGGACTCTTCCACTTGATTCAAATCTTTTCTATGCTGATAAAAGCTATTTGATTTTTGGGCTGTCTTTCTTAAGCTCCATTCTTGCTCTTTTTATTATTATTACTCTTTCTTTCTTTTTTAGAAATAACCGTCAGTTTATTTTATTTAGAATCACCGGTGTTCCCAGAAGAAGACTTACTTTGGATGTCTTTGTTTCATTTGCCTTAGTTTCTTTTATAAGTGTCTTTTTAGGAATGCTGGGTGCTATTTCAGCTACATTCATACTTCAATCCCATTATCAGTCTTTGATGAATCTTAAAACCATTTCTTTGTTCACCAATCACTATTTGTTCTTTATATTGACTCTTTTAGTTGTCATGGTAGGATTACTAGTTTTTGCCTTGATGCTTTTCAATTTCATTTCACCTAAGAACAATCAAAAGCAGTTAGAAGAAATTAAGAAAAAATGAAAGTAATTGATCTTACCAAGTCTTTTAATCATAGAATTCTTTTCTCTCACTTAAGTTTTAATGTTGAAAAAGGAATTGTTCTTATTGAAGGACCATCAGGTTGCGGTAAAAGCACTTTATTTAATATATTGATGGGTTTAGAAAAACCTGATGAAGGAAAAACTTCACCTTTATCGTCGTTTTCTTATGTTGGCCCCGAACCAAGTTTGTTCTATGATTTATCCTTAATTAAAAATACACAAGTCTTTAAGTCTATCGATAGAAAGACTTTCAATGAATTGGTTCAGCTTTTTCATTTTGAACCCTTCCTAAACAAAATCATGAATGAACTTTCCGGTGGTGAAAGACAAAAAGCAGAAATAATATTTTGCCTTTCAAAGATTACGGATACCTTCTTTTTGGATGAGCCTTTTTCCAATCTTGATAACGAATCTAGAAAGATATTAGTTGGTTATTTAAATCAGCTTTCTAAGGACAAAATCATTTTTTTAATTAATCATGATGAAAAACAAATCAGTATTTCTCCAGCCATAAGGATTCTTTTTAAGAATGATGGTGTTTCGGTTATTAATTATTCATTACAAAGAGATCAGGATCAAAATAAATTAGTTGGCAAAACCTTGTTTCGTCCTTGGCTTGCCGTTTCATCACTATTTCATAACAACTCTCTTGCTTTTATTATCCAATCAATTCTTATATTAGCCTTCTGTCTGCTTTTTGCTTTGGGGACTTCATATGTTAATCCGAAAGATAAATACGACACATATTCCGTTTCCTTGGAAGCTGATCCTTTTGCTTATCATTCGCTCCTAGGGAATAGTGATACTAAATTGACCTCGGATTTTTCTTCGAATTTGGTGTCTGGCAGTACAAAGCGACGTCTTTACCTTTCAACTAATGATTTGAACCGTGGCGGTGGTTATTTTTTTGACACTATCGACGATGGTTTGGACTTTACGATCTATTATTTTTCTCCAAATTCAAATCATTTATTTTTTGATGGTGAAACTATAACATTAACGGCTGTTGGCAATAACTATCTTTATACTGTTAAACTCATTGATCGTGATAATGAAATCATTACTAGTCACAAAGACATTCAATTTATTCAAGAAGCTATTGACGGAAAAGGCGAAAGCCAGCCAATTTGTTTTGTTAATCATCGCTTTATTGATGAGGTGTTGGAATATGATACTTCCTGTTTGAAACTGAATGAATTAAACATCAATTTTGAGCCACTTTATTCCTTCAAATACGATCAAGGAAAACTATATCATTCTTCCTTTGCTGATTTAGAAATTCTTTCAAATGAAGGTTTTCATTTAGGCATTCCTAAAATCAGTAATGGAACCAAAATTAAAGTGGGTGATTCTACTCTTTATACCACTGAAGATGGTTCTTCTTTAACAAAGCCGTCTTTTAGTAAGGAAGCCTTAATTGACACCTTATTCCTGGTTGGTACGAAGGACAGAAGCACTTGCTATTTATCTGTCTTTTTGAATAAAGAAGCGGTTTTAATTACAGCCAAAGAATTTCATCTTACTATTGATGGAGTTATCAGAGATTATACTCAAGGCAACACCCAGTCTGTTTTGTATTATGCATTAAGCATCATTACTTTATTGTTTATAATAATTTTCCGTTTCTTATCATTCAAAGGAGAAAAAAGAAGTTTTGTTTCTTTAAAGAAAATTTTTGCATACAATCAGCTTTCTAGAAAAGGGGAAGAAACCGGTGTTGCCATTTTTGAATCGCTGAAAGTACTACCCGCCCTCTTGATAAGCATTGTTTTGTATCTCTTCTACTTTATTCCTTTAGCAAATTATTCCTTGATGGTTCA
>JBAXZY010000032.1:0-15756 GCA_041670045.1 Bacilli bacterium
GAAGATTTAAAAACCAAACTGTCTTTGAAGAAAACTTCTCTTGATATTGAGTTGTACGATAACTCCCATATGGGAGTTATCGTACAACTCAATATCAAGAGGAGTTTTCTTCAAAGACAGTTTGGTTTTTAAATCTTCCAGCAAAGACAAGACATCATCAGTCAGTCTGGCGGTCTGAAAGTGAGTGTCCAGCATCTGTTTAGCATTCTCTAACGCCATAGCCATCAAATCACGTTTCTTCCCTCTTGTTGGAGAGATGACGTTGAATCCTAAAGTCTCTTTTAGAACAGAAATGATATCCTTATCAGGAACAATCAGCTCCTTAGGATGATCAGGATGCTTTTCATAGAACTGAACGGTTATGTTTTCTAAAGTATCAGTAAGAGAGTCTTCTAACTCCTCCACATAGGAGTTTTTTCCTAAAAGGACACCCTGACGGTAAAGCAAGAAAACCACACAGATATAGCCTTCTCTGATTGAATAGCCAAGGATATCCCTGGAGACATGGTCCTCGAAAAGAATCTTCTGGGAGGAAGTAATGTTATTGACGGTATTGATCAGTTCTTTATAATCGTTGGCTCTTTCAAACTGCAGTTCACTGGCCGCTTTCTTCATCTGTTCTTTGAGCTTTGACAATAGCTCAGTGGTATCACCATTCAGGAACTTAGTGATTGAAGATACCATAGCCGCATATTCTTCTTTCGGAACTTTTCTGATGCACGGAGCCAAGCACTGTCCTAAATGATAATAAAGACAAGGCTTGGTTGGTATATTCCGACATTTACGTAATGGATATAGTTTATTCAGAAGATCAATCATCTTAAATGCCTGAGAACTATTAGGAAAAGGACCGAAATAGAAATAACCTTTTTCTTTATCGCTTCTTGCAATTTTCAGATAAGGATCTTCTTTCTTCTTTAAAGCAATATAGGGATACATCCTGTCATCCATCAGCATGATGTTGTATTTAGGGTAGTATTTATGAATGAGAGAAATCTCTAATAAGAGAGCTTCCTTTTCAGTATGAGTCTCAATGATATCAAAGTCGGTGATTTCCATCACCATTCGCATGACTTTGCCTTGCTGGGGTCTAGTGAAATACTGTTTCACTCGTTTCAAAAGGGATTTGGCTTTGCCAACATAAATGATGGTTCCGTCCTTGTTCTTCATTTGATAAGAACCAGGGCGATCAGGAAGTAAAGAAATTTTTTGCTTTAAAACCGGATTATCTAAATAACTCATTTAAGATGAACAACGGTAGCTCCTAAACCGCCTTCCCCTTCACCGCCTAAACGATAGTCTTTGATAAAAGCGGGATGATTGGCTAAGTATTTCCAAACGGCGTTTTTCAAGGCAAAAGATCCGGTGCCATGGATGATTCTGATCATCGATAGTTTACGGATACGGGAATTGCCGATATAAGAAACGACTTTCCGCATAGCTTCATCAACATGCAAACCAATGATATTAAGTTCTAAGCCACCGGCGTTTGATAATTGAACAAAAGCAGTATCAGAGGAGGTATAGTTGCTAGCCTTATTCTTTTTGATATCCTTAACCGTTAACCGGGCATGAGTCAAACCATGAATTGGGCGTTTGAATCTTAAACCGTCCAAGTCCAGCAATACTTCATTCTTTTTGACTTCAAGAACAGTGGCACGGCGATAGTCTTCGTCTTCAACTAAGTCACCGGCTTTTAAATCGGTAAGATCAGGTGTTTCTTTACCGACTAAAGTAGGTTCTTCAATGGTCTTCATCTTATTCAACTCACCCTTAGCCTTTGAAACATCGGAATAAGTTGCTTTGGTTGATTTACTATCCCAAACTTTATTAATATCAGCGATACGAGCGTCAACCAACCGATTGATTTTATCTTCAGCTTTTACATGAATAGAGGCTTTCTCTTCATTGAGCGCATCAATAGCTTTCTGCCTTTTATCAATCAAAGCTTCCAAATCTTTCCGACGGTTATCTAATTCTCTTTGCTTTTTCTCATTGATGCTTTCCTGCTCAGTCAGTTTTTCCATTAAGGCATCGGTATCCTGATTGGCTCTAGAAGCTTCAAAGTTTTGAGCATCAGCAATGATTTCAGGTTTAATTCCTAAATTCTTTGCTAATAAAAGCCCGTAAGATTTGCCTGTTGTATGCAAAAGCAACCTATATGTTGGTTTTAATGAACCAGTGTTAAACTCCATAGCCCCAGTTAACGCTTTGTCATCACTGGCGGCATAGATCTTCAAACCATCAAAATGAGAAGTCAGTAAAGTATAGGATCCCAATCTTTCAAAATACTTCAGTAAGGCCACGCCTAAGGCCTCACCATCTTTTGGTGAGGTGCCTTCCCCGACTTCATCGATGATTACTAAGGAATCTTTAGTGGCTTTATCAGTAATTCCTTTGATTCCAATGATATGGCTTGAGAAGGTAGAAAGATTGTCCATGACGGACTGGTTATCTCCGCCTAAGAAATAAACATTGTCCATAAAAGGAATCGTAGCACCGCCTTTGCAAGGAACCATCAAACCCAGTTTGTCCATCATGACAGATAAAGCTACGGCCTTGATGAAGACTGATTTTCCGCCGGCATTTGGACCAGTAATCAATAGGGCCTTTGGATTTTCATTTCCTAAAAAAAGTGAATTAGTAATGACGGGTGTGGCTTTAAGTAAAGGATGAAACAAAGACTTTAAGGTAAATTCTTTATCTGACAATTCACTGATGCTTCCAAAATAGGAGTTTCCAAAACGGACTGAAGATAAATAACGATCAAAGTTGAAAATGATTTCATAATCCCTAGTTAGGAACTTCAGCTGTTTGCTGGCTTTCTGGGACAAGTCAGCTAAGACTTTGATTATTTCTGATCCTTCTTCCTGAAGGACATTGGTCAGTTTGTTTCTTAAATCAATTACTTCGTAAGGAACCATGAAGACGGTTTCACCAGTACCGGAATAGGCAACTACACTTCCTTTGACGAATCCTTTGCTGGAAGCCTTGATAGGTAAGGCTTCTTCTCCGCCTTTAAAGGTGATGACATCATTGGAAAGGTAACTGGAATACCTATTCTTGTAGGTATTCATGATATTGGAAAGATTTCTTTCTAATCCTCTTTTTTCAACTCTTATTTCTCTTAATTTAGGGCTAGCGGAATCGGAGACAGTTAAATCGGGTTCTATGGAAGAAATCAAGTCTCTCTTTAATTGTTCGACTGGGTTTAAATCCAAGGCATCATCATTTAAATGATAGTATTCTTTTTTATCATACAAAAGATCATATAAATAGCCAGAACAGCTTAGTAAATCGGCAATACTGAATAATTCGGCAGCTGATAAAGTCATTCCTTTATCCAGCTCACCGAATATGGTGTCCATATCTAATAAAGAAGGAATATTGATTTCGTGACCATCATGCAAAAACTGAGAGAATTCTTTTAGATACTGGTGGGATAGTTCGACTTCGTTTTTATCCTTAGCTAAATCATTTTCAATACTAAAAGACTTCTTTAATCCTTCTAAAGAAAAGAATCCCTTCAACTCCTTAATGACTTCATCCGTCTCAAGATATAAATAGTTTTCTTCCATTTCTTAAAAATTCTATCACAAATGCAGCGGACTTATTGTCTTTTTGCAGGTAAAGTGCAATCTTTGTGCTATTATTTTATTAGACAGAGATAAAACCATTGACCTACGCAAAAATCAAAGTTGATCAGGCCCGGGCGGAAGAAATCCGGGATTTCTATAAAGCCACTGAAATAAGTGATCCTAACCGACCTTATGAATATTTTTTAGTTAGGAAAACGGGAATGGAAATCCATGCCTACAAGAACCGAAAAGAAATCTACACTATTGTCTTTTCGGGGTCAGAAGCCGTCAAAGAAGAAGCCAGCCAGTTTTCCAAAAGCGTAACCGTCAATGAAGTAAGCGACCATAAGACTACTGAGAAAGCTTATTTTGACAGCTGGGATGACCTTTCCTATCAAATCGGCAGTGATGAAGTCGGAGTCGGAGATTTTTTCGGTCCCTTAGTTGTCGTTGCTAGCTATGTCACCCCTAATGACATTGATTTCTTGGAGCAGCTGAAAATCAATGATTCCAAAAAAATGACAGACGATTATATCTGCCAAGTAGCTCCGACTTTGAAACGAAGAATCAAGAATTACATTATCTTAGTTTCACCTCAGAAATTATCAGCCTTGGAAAATAAGAAATTCTCAATTCATAAAACCATGGCCAAGTGTCATAACCTAGCTCAAATAGGACTTAAGAAGAAATACAATCTCTCCAGTGAGATCATTTGCTATATTGATCAATTTGAACCTGAAGAAAGATACAAGGCTTTAGTCGGGAAAGACGAGCTGATTGACAATCCCTTGTTCTTTCATGTTCGTGGGGAATCCTTATATCCTTCAGTTGCAGTCAGCTCAGTGATCGCTAGATACACCTTCCTGAAAGACTGGGAAAAGATGGAAGAAGTCTTTAATACTCGAATACCAAAAGGTGCTTCTTCCCAAGTCGATTTAATCTATAATCGGCTAAAAAAGGAGTTTGGTCAGGATAAATTGGCTCCTTATGTTAAAACCTATTTCAGAAACTATCGTAATTCTTGATTAATTAACTTATAATATTTTTAGCTAAGAAAGGAGAAACCAGGAATGAAAAACCTGTTGTTTGCAGCACTCAGTCTTGTTTCCGGTTTCTCAAAGGACCAGGAAGAAGGCCCAATCAAGAATCTTGAAATCGAAAAGAACAACGAATTCATAATTTCGGGCACTTATGCTAACGTCAATAACTTCTATGGCATCAACGTCAACAATACCGGTACCGAAGATTACTTCTATACTTTCGATAAAGACGAGATTGGAAAAGTTTTCAAGTCCGGTCATGAAGTAACCTTTGATCAAGTTAAGGAAGGCGATAAATTGCGGATCACCTATGACGGTTCCGTATCGTTAGTTTATCCTCCAAAACTTAACCATGTTTCAAAAGTCGAAATCGTTGAAGACAACTGAGAAAAAAAGCGGCTAGACCTATGTTGGTCCAGCCGCTTTCTTTTAAATGAGATTGTAAGTCTTCAGCAAGGTTTCAACATCGGTGTCTTTAACACCTTTCTTGACTGCCTTGAGGAGAATCTTTTCCTTCCAGGAAAGCTTCATCTGATCAAGTCTCTTTTTATCTAAGAGGTAAGAAGTGGCCTTCAAGAGATCTCTGACATCATAGACGCTTCCCCAGACTTCCGGAACGGCATGGTCAATATTTAAAAGGGTGTAAACGGATTCCATACCGGTACGCATCGAGTATTCAGTAGTGAAGATAGTATCTCGCGGAGTTTCAGCAAACTGACCTAAGAAAGCAAAGTTGACAGCTTTTGCGGGAACAACTAAAGGTCGATCAGTGTTCTTTCTCGGCTGGAAGAAAGCGTTGATGTAAGGCATATAGCAAGTAGTGGTGTTGCACTTATTTGTGGCATAAGAATGAATGTTTTCCGGATTCATTCCAATATGGTAGAGCCATTCTTCGCAGATTTCTTCACCGGTGCATTCTTTCATCGGCTTCTTGATATAGTTGCCCTTGTTTCCGGTATAAAGACCATAGATCCAAATTAGGACACTGTCTTTATCCTGAGCCTTGAACTGAGGCTGACGGTTAATAGTCCAAGACAAATACCAGCCCGTCTGACTATCCTTGACAGTGACAATGCCACCAGTGGTGACTTTGCCTTCCAAAGGATTACGATGGCAGATGTTTTCAATCAAGCGAAGGATATCCTTATCCTTGGTATCAACTACAGCACTCATCCAGTTTGTGGCATTGGGGTCAGAGGCAAAGGCGGATGGATTGCCAAATGAGGAATCCTGTTTAGCAATCTTGTTCCAGAGATTCCAGGAATCACCAACGTTAGGTCTGATATTACTTAAGTCAGGGGCAGCATTCTGAGAACCATAACAGGAAACATCAGTGCAGCAACCATTGGTGATGAATAATAGATCATCCTCACTTAATTCGATCTTTTCATCCTTGCCATCTTTAGTATAATCAACTTCTTTGGCTACTTTCTTTTCACTGTTGATATCAAATAAGACATTTGTGACTTCGACATTGAAATCAAAGACAACGCCATGAGAAGCTAAATAATTTTGAAGAGGAAGAATCATGCTTTCGTATTGATTGTATTTAGTGAAACGAAGAGCCGAGAAATCCGGTAAGCCATCGATATGATGAATGTATCTTTGAATGTAACGCTTCATCTCTAAGGCACTAGACCATCTCTGGAAAGCAAACATTGTCTGCCAATAAAGCCAGAAATTGGAATTCCAAACTTCATCATCAAAGAAATCCGAAATCTTCTTATCTTCTAAATCCTTTTCAGGAGTCATGAAAAGCTTTAGAATTTCCATGCTTCCGGCTTTAGAGATATTAAACTTGTTGTCAGTATGGGCATCTTGTCCGCAGTTGACAGTAGCACGGCATAAAGAATAATTAGGATCTTTCTTGTTTAACCAATAATACTCGTCTAAAACAGAAACATTCTTGTTGTCAAGAGAAGGAACGTCTTTAAAGACATCCCACATGATTTCAAAATGGTTATCCATTTCTCTTCCACCACGCATATAGTAACCTTTGTTGATATCGTGAAGACCATCACAACTACCACCGGATACTGGAAGTCTTTCTAAGATGTGGATATTTTCACCTTTCATTTGGCCATCTCGGACCAAATAGAAAGCCGCTGTCAGTCCAGCTAATCCTGAACCGATGATGTAAGCATGCTTCTTGTCGACTCCTTCCGGCTTTTGAGGATGAGAGAAAGCTTCATAATTTCCAGCTGAATAATACATTTTTCTTACCTCCTAACTGGTATACCCTTATGTTAGAGGCAAGGTCTTCTTTTTTATATTACCAAATTAAATGCTTTGACTTAAAAATAAACAGAGTTTTTAAGTTGGCTAAAAATACGACAAAAAGATTGTTTTGGATAAATCACTTATTAAAAACAGAAGGCAAGTATTCTTTAATGGCGGCTGCTAATTCCTGACCTTGTTTATTTCCGCATTCAGCACTTGGGTGATAATTGTATTTAGCATCATTGGTGGTCAAGGTCACTAGCTTGTAATCAAGATCCGGATAATAAGTTTCAATAGCTTCTGTTGTCACTGGATCATTGTTTTCATGAGTAGCATCGGTGCAGATGATTAAAGGAAGGGTCTTTTTGTAGAGAGCAAAGACTTCATCCAGCAATTTCTTTACTCCTTTTTCAATCTGCTCATGATTGTTGTTAAAACCAACCTGAGAAACATCATTGGTTCCAAGATTGATGACAATCAAATCCGGTGTAACTGTTGGAGTATAGGTGAATGAATCATCACGGAAGTAATTAAGATAAGGATAGACTTCCGGAACAGTAAAAGGGGTATAACCATAGCTGAAGCCGGCTCCCGAAAATGCCATCAAGGAATAATCCGAATTCAGATTCTTGGCTGATTGATAGGCATAGGCATCTAATGGGTCATCATAAGAAGAATCATATCCTCCACCTTCTTTAGTTCCTTGAAGACTATAACCGGATGTATAACTGTCACCGATATACTCAATGTAGCCGGAACTTGCATCTTTTTCTATCATCGTTCCTTTGAAAGTCAGAGAATGAATCGTAACTAAAGACATGTAAACATTGGTTTGCCTAGCAAAGACAAACGAATGGGGGCCTTCAGGAAGATTGTCAGCAATGGTTAATTCAATGGTTTCATTATCGGCTTTTAGGTTCTTAATTGTTCTTTCTCCGTCCACAAAGACGGAAAAGAGAGTCATTCCTCTTTTGCCTTCACTGCTGTCATCGTAAGTCGTAGTCATCTCGCTTGTTAAGTTGATACTGACCTGACCTTGACAGTTGAGATTGAATTTCAGGGCACTGCCGGAATAATCAAAAGTCAACCCATCATCAGTGGCGAGGCTTCTTCCTTCCACTGTCATATTAGCTAAGACATCATTGATGCTGTAGGTCTGGGCTTGTTCTTCGAAAGTTGAGTAATTAAAAGAGCTAGTCTTATCAACACTTGCTTCTCCGCAGCTGACTAAGGGTAGAAGGACAATAGACATCCATAGATTTTTTCTTTTCATAAGGAATTTCTTCTTTTTGAAATAGAATAACTGAAAGCTCTTAAAAAAAGAACGGCTATTCCTTATTCCGTTCTTTTTCTTGAGTAACTGGTTAATCTTTCTTCTCTGAATAGGCGGTAAGAGCCTGCTTGAAGGTTCCTTTGACAATTGGTGAAAGACGGGTGATGATATCTTTAGGATTGACGTTCATGCCCTGATCAATCCATTTAAGGACTAGACCGACGAATGCATCAGTATAAAAATCAGCAAGGAATTCCTTATCTTCTTTTTTGACATTCAGGCCGGCAGCTTCTTCTTCGACCACCGAATAAAGAAGCGGATAAACGATTCTTACTAGGTATCTAATCAATACCTTGAGGGAAGTCGAATGATAGATATTCATCACGAAGGACCGGTCTTCTAGGATCAGCATGAAGATGGAATAGAAACCTTCCTCCCAGTTATTGTAATGACGGTTTTCAGCTAAAATCTTATCGGCGTCATGGATGCAGGTCCACTCTATCAAAGCAGGTATGTTATCGAAATGATAATAAAAAGTCTGCCGATTAATACCACAATCAGTGGTAATGTCGGAGACTGTAATCTCATTAAGAGGTTTCTTCAATAACAAATTCTTTAAGGAGTAGGATAAAGCTTTTTTAGTTAAATCACTCATACTGATTCAATTATAAGAAAGCTTCCTTTTGATTTCAATGCTAAAAGAGCAGAAGAAAATGTTTTACTGCTTTATTTGAAATAGTAATTCAAAAGCTCTTTGAAATAATCATCAATTGGGGCAAAAAAGTTCATTCTTTGAAGAGTGCGGGGATGAATGATACTTAATTCATAAGCGGTCAGACATTGACCCTTAGTGGCAATTTTATCTTCTCTTGAACCATAGAGCTTATCGCCGACAATCGGGAAACCGATATAAGCCAAATGGGCTCTGATCTGATGAGTTCTTCCGGTCTCCAAAGAACATTTCAGCAAAGAGACTTTGCCGTTGTTCCCAAGTAAGACACAATGAGTGATAGCCTCTCTGCCATTATAAACATCAACCAAGGCTTTTCTCTGGGTATGATTAGGCTTAGTCAGAGGAGCATCAATTTTGAATTTCTTGTCTTTGACATTGCCATACACTAACGCTAGGTAATAGCGGTGGAAGTCATGTTCACGGATTTCTTCCTGCAAAGAAGCCTGACTGGTGGCATTCATGGCAATCGCTAAAAGACCTTGAGTATCCTTATCAATCCGATGCACAATGCCAGGACGGATGTTCTCTGAGTCTGAAGCATCGAAATCAAACTTGTCATCCGAATCAAAAAGATAATTGACTAAAGTGTCATCCTGATGGCCGGGGGCTGGATGAACAACCATTCCTCTTGGCTTGTTGATGATTGCAATATCATCATCCTGATAGACATAGTCCAACTTAACTTTTTCTTTCGGCTTAGCAATGCCTGTATTGGCTTCTTCAACTGGAGTATAGTCGATTTCCTGACCGACTTTGACTTTCAAAGAAGCATGCTCGACTGTCACCTTGTCAACGGAGACAAAACCATCTTTGATGGCCTTAGTCGTCTGACTTCTTGAAATATTCAGCAATTTCGAAAGTACAACATCGATTCTTCCATCTTCATTGACTTTAAACGTTTGTTTTCCCGTCATGTTCACTACCATCTTTCTTGGTCAAGGAATCATTCTTCCTGACCTTGTTGAGCAAATCAGCATCAGAGACATCACTTGTATCTTTCTTAGACATTTCATTGGCTTCTTTCTTACCGACAATGGAAGAGATGATGTATCCAACAGCTAAGACAGCTATACCAACAACGAGATAGGAATCAGCTAAATTGAAGACCGGGAAAGTATCCCAGAAGGAGAAATGAATGAAATCAATGACACCTTTCTTATAGATGCCAAACTGTCCCCAATACCCGATTCGGTCAACTAAGTTTCCAAAGCAGCCCGCAATCATCAAAGAGAGGGCAACCTTAGCAAAAGTGGGCAGCTTCTTGTTGAGGAAGAGATAGACATAGATGAGACCTAAACCCACCAAAAGAGAGATAGAAGTCAAGAGCCATTTTTGGTCCGCTAACCAATTCCAGGCCGCGCCATTGTTGAAGACAAGCACAAAATCAAAGATGTTGGGAACGGCAGTGACAGGGTTAGCGCCATAGACTAGGTTAGAATAGGCGACATTCTTTGTTACGATGTCCAAGACAAAAAGGACAATCGACAAAGCAATGAGACCAAAATACAAAGCCCAGTTAGTTCCAAGAAGGTCTTTCTTGACTTTATCAAAAAAACTCATTTGCTTTCTCCCTGAACTGGATCAAGAGGTAAATCTTTGACAGCATCTAAACAGCGAGAGCAAAGATGGTTTCCGTTTACTTCATGGATATCATCAAAGTAATTCCAGCAGCGGTCGCACTTTGTTCCACTGTGTTTCACGACTTTGTTTTCGGAAGCTAATTCAAAGCCTGAGACAATCAGAATTCGGCTGACTTCCTTATTTCCGAGCTTTTCGATTAAAGCTTTTTCATCAGCGGATACCGGCTTATAGAAGACTTCCGCTTCACTGTTAGAACCAATGACGCCACTGGCTCTGACAGGTTCAACTAAAGCGTTGACATGGTTTCTTAAGTCGACCAAGAGCTGATAATCCTTGGTAAGGTTAAGATCTTCTTCACCAAGGGACGGATACTTTTCAAGACTGACGGAGACCTTCTTGTCCTTGATATTGAGATAGGAGTAAATCTCTTCGCAGGTAAAGCAAAGAATAGGTGAGAAGGCAATATCGATGCTCTTAGCAATGGTATAGAGGACATACTGGGTGTTTCTTCTAAGGATACTGTCTTTCTTTTCACAGTAGAGAGTGTCCTTGGAGAAATCAAGGTAGAAGCTGGATAAGTCATTCACGAAGAAATTGGTCAAGGTATCGGTGACACCGGAGAAATTGTAAGTGTCATAGTCTTTCTTCATGGTAGCTAAAACTACCTTCAGCTTATTCAGCATCAGTTGGTTTGTGAAATCCAAAGCTGTCGGAACATAGCTAGTATCGAAGCCGTGGCCTTCATCATCGTCCATCAGGTTTGTCAGCATGAACTTGAAGGTATTACGGATCTTCTTATACTGCTCCGAGACAATCTGCAGTAACTGCTGAGTAAGTTTAATCTCCGCAGTTGAATAATCAATGGAAGTGGTCCATAAACGTAAAATGTCGGCGCCAAAGGTCTTGCAAATAGTGACTGGATCAATACCGTTCTTCTTCGACTTCGAGAACTTCTCACCGTTCTGATCAACGAGGAAGCCATGAGTGATGATTTGCTTGTAAGGAGCCTTCCCGGTGGTAGCGACTGAAAGAATCATGCTGGAGTTATACCAGCCACGATACTGATCGTTGCCTTCCAGATAGACATCAGCCGGGAAAGGATGACCTAAAGCAATATCCGAGCCGTTGAAAGATGATCCGGAATCAAACCAGACATCCATGATGTCTTTTTCCTTCGTGAAAAGACCATGAGGAGAATGAGGATTAGTATAACGATCCGGAAGCAAATCCTTAGCTTCCTTTTCATACCAGATATCAGAACCGTTTTCCTTGAAGAGTTCAATCACATGATCAAAGAGTTTCTTATCCATCAGAGGTTCACCGTCTTCACCATAGAAGATCGGAATCGGTACACCCCAGAGACGCTGACGGGAAATACACCAGTCATCACGGTTAGCTAACATATTCTTCAGACGGACTTTACCCCAGCTAGGCAGGAAATTGACCGTATCGGCTTCCTTGAGAAGCTTGTCCTTGATCTTATCAACCGAGCAGAACCACTGGGCGGTAGCTCTGAAGATAGTCGGTTTCTTAGTTCTCCAGTCATGCGGATAGGAGTGAGTGATGTCTTCTTCTAACAGCAATGAGCCGTTAGCCTTCAGTATCTCAATCACCTTGTCATTGGCTTCTTCATAGAACAAACCTGCCAATGATTCACCGGCCTCTTTAGTCATATAGCCTTTTTCATCAACTGGGCAAAGAGGCGGCAGACCGTATTTCTTACCGACTCTATAGTCATCAAGACCATGACCAGGAGCAATATGGACGCAACCAGTTCCGGAATCAGAAGTGACATAGTCATCAACCATGACTAAGGAGTCGCGGTCAATGAAAGGATGCTTGCAGACTACCTTCTCGACATCGGTGCCTTTGAATTCCTTCAGCAAGGTCATCTTAGCTAAGCCAAGCTTCATCTGCAGGCTCAAAGCTAAGTCCTTAAGAAGAACCAAGTTACCAATTTCAGTCTTAAATAGTCCATAAGTCATCCGAGGATTTAAGCAGATGCCTAAGTTAGCCGGCAAAGTCCAAGGAGTAGTCGTCCAGATGACAAAGAAGTCACCAGGCTTAACAATGCTGTTGCCGGTAGTGACTTTGAAACGGACAAAGATCGTTTTAGCAACCACATCCTTGTATTCAATTTCGGCTTCGGCCAAAGCGGATTCACTTGAGGGAGACCAGTTGACTGGTTTCAGCCCTTTGTAGATCAAACCCTGTAAAGCCATGTCACGGAAAATCTCCACCTGATGGGATTCATAATCGTGGTTCAAAGTCAGATAGGGGTGATCATAATCACCTAAGACACCTAAAGTCAGCATTTGCTGTCTTTGACGGTCAACCTGACCTAAAGCATACTGAGCGCATTTCTTACGGAAAACAGCCGGAGGCGTTGTTCTTCTGTCTACTCCGCTTTTAGTGACGCAGAGTTCAATCGGAAGACCGTGACAGTCCCAGCCTGGAGTATAGGGAACATAATACCCTTCCAGATTTTTGCTTCGTAAAATAATATCCTTCAGAATCTTATTCAAAGCATGACCAGCATGAATTTCGTTGTTAGCATACGGAGGACCGTCATGCAAATAGAAAGCCGGCTTGCCCTCATTGTGCTTCAATAACTGCTGATAAAGACCTATCTGATGCCACTGAAGAACATAAGCTGGTTCCTTAGTAGGCAAGTTGGCTCGCATGGGGAATGTCCCACGGGGCATAGTCAGGGTTTTCTTTAATTCCATAAAGACCTCCGAAAATTAATTTCGACAATAATAGATTATATATAAAATTATATATATTAACAATAAGAAAAAAGGATAGCCAACTGTTGGCTATCCTCTGATTTTATAGGCCTTCCTGCTCTCTGGACGTCTCTTTGTCGCCGTCCGGATCGATATCGGTGAAAATCTCATTGAAGGAAGGAATCACTTCACCGTCAGAATCATATTTGACAGTTGATTTGACTTCCTGCTTCTTAACCACGTTTTGGGTGTTCTTTTCAAGAATGAAAGGCGTATCGAAGGAGTAGTGAAGAATATCTTCAAAGACAATACCGTTGTCTTTGATGGTTTTTAAGATGCCGTGAGTCATATGCGGATATTTATAAAGAATATGGTGAGAATGAATCTTCTTGTTTACCTTGCTCATGGAATGAATAGTGCAAAGCTTGTCATCTGTTCCCCAGATGATTAAAGTATCACAGGAGACAAGTCGGAAATATTTGCGGTTAGATAACAAAGACGAGAAGATGGAAAGCAGCAAAGAAACCATTCCCTTAGTCGTATTTCGACCCATGGTCTTAGCAACACGGGCACCGTATTTTTTATTAAGTTTATGGAATTTCCAGGCATAACCGATGTAGTTAGGAATCATGTTGTTGAGAATCGTGTCATAGACCGGTGCCACTAAAATCATTCGACGGATGGCTTTTTTGTATTTATGTTGCATCTTGCAGCATAAGGCACCGCTAAAGGAATAGCCCATCAGAATGATGTCATATCCTTCAGCAATATATTTCTTAATCGTGTTTTCGAGATTCTTCTCAAAAAGATGGCTGTGATGAGTCTTAGGGTCAGAAGGAGCATACAGATGGACTGGGACAATTTCACATTCCGGATAATCTTTTCCGAAGTTGGCATTAAAGTATTCCAGCATCTGAGCTGAATCATGGGTATCAGAATTCTGAAAACCGTTAGTACATAAAAGTGCCGTCTTTTTAGATGGCTTCTTAAAAGTAATCTCCGGATCAGTTTCTTTGATTACCTGCAAATTCTTAGTTAGATTATCTTCCATTGTTCCTACTCCTGAAACGATACATGAAGATGCCGCTAGCGACAGCGACATTGAGCGAGTCAATCCCGCTCATTTCTATTTTAAGCTTTTTCCCCAGATTTTGGTATTCTTTTCTTACCCCTTGTCCCTCATTGCCAAAGACTAAAACAAAAGGCTCAGGAAGCTTATCCAACTGGCTTTCATCTTCACCATCCAAAGTTGTGAGATAAATATGATAGCCTTTTAGAGCATAATCGTTTAAATCAGCCCTATATATCGGCAAATGGAACAAAGCGCCCTTAGTAGCCTGTATAGTCTTAGAATTGTAGAGAGAGACCGAATCAGGTGAAAAGACTACTCCGGTATATCCAAAAGATAAAGCGGTTCTAACCATGGTTCCGGCATTGCCTGGATCCTGAATCCGGTCAAGATAGATAATTCTTTTACCAACATCCGGATTAAGCTTCTTTCGGCATAGTCCCATGCAGACAGGCAGAGACTGATAGGAAGACAACTCTTTATAGAGGTTGTCTTTTAAACCATAGATTTGATAATCAACCATCGGACAATGGGTGTTTAGAGGAACAATCAAAGCCACTAAGAGTCCTTCCTTTTTGGCTTCATCCACTAAATCCTGACCCTCCACTAAAAAATAGCCTTCTTTAGGTTCACCTTTTTTATAGGAGAGAAGAACCTTAAATGTTGGATTGGAACTGCTCTCAATTGATCTAAAAGACATAATTGTCAATCCTTCCTTCAAACCGCCCCTGGTTGATTTCTTTTTCTAATTCATCATAGTTGGGGCAATACATCTTAACAATCGTATAGAAGCGGTCATTATGGTGGATTTCATAGGTATGGGCAATCTCATGAATAACAATGGCATCGGAGATTTCAGGTTTATAAGCAAAGAGGCGATAATCAAACTTGAATTGTCTCTTGGTAGGGAAACAAACGGCATAGTAGGATAGAAACAGACCCGTTCTAATTTTATAGTCGGATAAATCCTGATTCATTCTCTTGCCGACTTCAACTAAGTGAGGCTTCAGATATTCCAAGAATAGTTTCTTGTACCTAGTGACCGGATCTTTAACATTCGAAGGGACATAGAAGAAAGTATCATTATGCATGTTTTTGGGATCAGAAGTAAAATACTTTTTCTTGCCAAGGATATAGGCATAGACGCCTTCCTTCATATAAGGCCTTGTAATTATCCTATCAGGATATTTCTTTCGGGCAACAGAAACAATATGGTCAATCTGATAATCATTTGTATAGGTGGAACAATAGACTTCCATCTGACCATAAACGATTCTCAAAGAAACACCGTTATTATTGGATTTCCGATAGATATTTACCGTAAACTGGCTTCCATCAGGCTCAGAATAGGTTTTGTAGCCTAGATATTTTCGTTTATCCATCCTTTTTATTCTAACTTTTTCTTGATTTGATTACAAAGACTAGATATAATTTATAAGCTGTTAGTTGCGGACGTGGCGGAATTGGTAGACGCGCACGTTTGAGGGGCGTGTGGCTCGTCCATGAGAGTTCGATTCTCTCCGTCCGCACCAA
>JBAXZY010000033.1:0-15638 GCA_041670045.1 Bacilli bacterium
ACTGAAAACTAAATAAATTCATTAGGAAAATAATCGAGAACGACTTAAGTATTTTGTTTATTTTCATTTTGGCTCACCAATACTAATAACTTCCATGTTTGTTTCTCAATTTTTTTAATTATAGCATAATCAAGAAATTATTTAAACGCCGATGCAGTACCTTTAAAAAGAATTTATCTTAAATTATTAAACGAACAGAGTAGTATAAGTATCCTTATTTAAAATAAAAAACAGCCCATCAATTAAGACAGGCTGCCAATCATTATTTCTCCTTACCTTCATAGACCTTATCGCTTGGTAAGGCATTTCTCTTCTTGCTTCTTTTAAGTGACTTAAGGAGAATTCTTTGAGCTTCATCCGGAGGCAAGGCTAAATCCTTCATATTGACTTCCGGAGTATCTCTAGTAAATCCATAGCCAACAATTTCCTGAGCTTTAATGATAGTCACAAAGGCATTAGGATCAACACCATTGATGAGATTTTGAATGGTTGAATAGTCAGTTCTAGGGAAGCAGACTTCAAGAAGTACGGTGTCGACTCTCGTATAACCGCCCTGAGCCTGAATCAAAGTCGTTCCGCGTTCAATATCATGCATGATGATATCGTTGATTTCACGCCATTTCTTTGAAACAATCAAAGCCACAAAATACTGTTTGTTTCCTAAGAAGACCTTATCAATCAGCAAGCCACAGAGAATTGCCGAAGAAATACCAACTAAACTAGCCACTAAGTTATGTCCGTTAGCGAAGAAACCGGCAAAGATGATTATGAAGTCACAGATGAAGCTTGAGGCACCAGCTGAGATGTGGAAGTACTTATGAAGTAAAAGAGAAATAACATCAGTGCCACCGCTTGATCCTCCGCCAATGAAAGTATAGCCAATGCCGGCTCCAATCAAAGTCCCGCCAATCAAAGCCGAAATCAGATAAGCCAAAGCTAGGAAACTAGTGCCATCAATTTGGCTTTCCCCGACCATGATCGGATTAATAGCAGTGACATCCAATATCCTCACCCCGTCAATAACAGTCACATCAATAATGAAGGTGAATAACTGGACCAGCAACGGATAGGCAACCGTGAATAGCAAGGTTCTTAAAGAATACCTTAGTCCTAAAGTAAAGAGACCTAAAACAAACAGCCCCCAGTTAAAGATATACAAATAGGTTTGGATCGAAATACCCGAGGTTGCCGGTATCGAATGGAAGATGATAGCTAAAGAAGAGACACCACCGGAGATAATATTCATCGGAATGATGAAGAAGGCCTCGCCAGCCGACATCACTAGAGCACCTATGATTAAATAAAAAAGATTCTTAACGGCTTTCTTTGGGGGCTCACTATGGAGTTCAGATTTAATGATATCCAATTTCCTATTGATCCATGATTTTTTAGTATCATGATTACTTTCAGTATTTTCATTATCCATAATAGTGCCTCCTTTCTTTTTTTAATTCGGCTTAATATGAGTTCGTATGAAATCCCACTTTAAGTAGGCGTCAGTAAAACCGGACAGGTTACCGTCCATAACGCTTTGAACTGAGACTTCAGAATAATCGCTGCGATGATCTTTGACTAAAGTATAGGGGCAGAAAACATAAGAACGGATCTGACTAGAAAAAGAAATATCTTTCTTCACTCCGCCGATCTTGTTCAATTCATCTTGTCTCTTTCTTTCTTCAATCTGGAAAAGCTTCGACTTCAGCATCTCCATACAGGTTTCCTTATTGGCTAACTGATCTCTTTCAATCTGACAGGAGACCACGATATTGGTGGGAAGATGAGTGATACGGACCGCACTTTCAGTCTTATTGACATTCTGTCCACCAGCTCCGGAAGAATGATAAGTATCAATTCTTAAATCAGCCGGATTGATATTAACAGTGATGGAATCATCAAACTCCGGCATGACATTAACCGAAGCAAAAGAAGTATGACGGCTTCCAGAAGCATCAAAAGGGGAAATACGTACTAAACGATGAACACCTGATTCCGAGCGAAGATTACCATAGGCCATTTTGCCTTTAATCATCAGGGTTGCCGATGATATACCAGCTTCTTCTCCTGGCAGGATATCTAAAACTTTATAGGAGTATCCCATTTTTTCAGCATAGTGTTCATACATTCTTAAAAGCATGCTAGCCCAGTCATGAGCCTCTGTTCCGCCAGCACCTGGATGGAATTCCAGAATGGCGTTATGATCATCATAAGGTCCAGCATAAAATATCTTTTTCTGGAAAACCAGGAAATCAGCTTTCAAGGCTTCCAAGGATTCATCGGCATCCTTGAAGATATCAGGATCATTGTCTTCTTTAAGGTAATCCAAAGACTCCTTGATGGAATCAAGGCGTTTATGGAAAGAATTCACGGAATTGACTTTATCACTGATGTCAGCTAATTGCTGATTCACAGTTTTCGCATGGCTAGGATCAGACCAAAATGTCGGATCCAAGGTTTCCTTTGACAGTTCCTGACTTTGTTTGTCTAAAGCAGGGATATCAAAGACAGCCTTGCAAATCAGTAAGACGTTCAGCGATTTCGTTGTAACAATTGTTGAGTTCAAATAGTTCTTTCATTGCTTGGCTCTCCTTTATCTTTAAACAAGTACCGAATCTAAGCTAGCTGATCTTGGCAGTCGGATTGGTTCTATCAATGCCATCGTCATCAGGTTTGACGTTGGATTCAACTTCCGGATTGTATTTGACATTTGGATTGGCAGCTTGAACGTTTGGATCAATCTTAGCGACCGGCTTCGGATTAGCCTTGAAGGCAACATGAAGCAAAGTTCTTGAGACATCACAGGAGATAGCTTCATTCATCTTATTGAACATATCGAATCCTTCATTGGTATAAGCCTGTAAAGGATCAGTCTGAGCATATGATCTCAGCCAAATAGCATCTCTTAACTTGGCCATCTGGTCAATATGCTTAGTCCATTTACGGTCAACACAGTCTAAGGCTACAGTCTTCTCGGCAAAGTTCTTCATATCATCAGTCCAATCCTTAGAATGATCCTTATAGATCTTCTGGAGACGGGCCGAAAGCAGAACCCAAGAATCCTTATAGTTGGCGCCATCAAAAGCCTCAGCCGGTACAGCCTCAGGTTCAATAGTCAACAGCTTGACAGCTGCAGCCTGCATCTTCTTGCCATCAATGACCGTTTCCTGATCCTTGACATAAGTAGACTGAGTGCAGATGGTCTTGGCAGCTAAATCAAAGTAACTAGGAATAGTATCAGAGATAGACTTGGAATAAAGAATATGATCTCGTCTGTCATACATGATCTTTCTCTGACGAGAGAGAACATCATCGTAATTAAGTAACTGTTTACGGGTATCGAAGTTAAGGCCTTCAACACGCTTCTGAGCCTGAGTGATAGCCTTTGACATCATCTTGCTTTCAAAAGCATCATCGCCAAGCTTTTCATAGAGGTTCTTATAAGACTGTGGGGCAAAACGGACGAAGATTTCATCCTCCAAAGAGACATAGAACTTGGAATAACCAGGATCTCCTTGACGTCCAGAACGACCCTTGAGCTGGTTATCAATACGACGTGATTCGTTTCTTTCAGAAGCTAAGACAGCTAAGCCACCTAATTCCTTAACGCCTGCACCTAATTTAATATCAGTACCTCGACCGGCCATATTAGTTGCAATAGTGACAGCGCCTTTTTGACCAGCCTGAGCAATAATTGCAGCTTCCTTAGCATTGTTCTTAGCATTAAGAACTTCATGTGGAATATTAAGCTTATTAAGTAAATTATCAACAATTTCGGACTTCTCAACTGATGGAGTGCCAATCAAAATCGGCTGTCCCTTATCATGTCTTTCTTTTACATCGGCAACAAGAGCGTTGTACTTGGCTTTCTCATGTCCGAAGATAGTATCAGCGGCATCTTCACGGACAATGGGACGGTTAGTCGGAATGCAGACAACACGCATGTTGTAAACCTTACGGAATTCTTCTTCCTCAGTCTTAGCAGTACCGGTCATACCGGCAATCTTGTCATAGAGACGGAAGAAGTTCTGATAAGTGATAGTAGCAAGTGTAACAGTTTCAGGTTTAATGGAAACATGTTCCTTAGCCTGTAAAGCCTGTTGCAAACCATCAGAATATTCACGGCCTTTCATGACACGGCCAGTGAAAGAATCAATCAAAAGAATTTCATCACCGGATACCATGTATTCGATATCCTTCTTCATGATGTAGTTAGCCTTCAATGCCTGCTGAACACGGTGAGCCAAATCCGACCACTGAGCATCGAAAAGATTCTCAATGGAGAAAACCTTTTCAACTAAGGCAACACCCTTATCAGTTAAAGCACAGGTCTTCTTCTCAATATCAATCGTGTAATCGCGATCTTTTCTCATCATCTTGACAGCACGGTCAGCCGTCACATAAGAAGAAGCGGTGATGCCACTGCCACCGGAAATAATCAAAGGTGTACGGGATTCATCAATCAAAATGGAATCAGCTTCATCGATGATGGCATAGTGAAGTCCTCTTAAGACACGGTTCTGAACAGACTTGGCCATGTTGTCTCTTAAGTAATCAAAGCCAACTTCGGAGTTAGTCGTATAAGTGATATCACACTTAAACGCATCCTGCTTTTCTTTTGCAGATTCTTCACGTAAGTTGCAGCCGACAGTCAGGCCTAAGAAACGATAAATGTTTCCCATCCAGTCAGCATCACGCTTAGCTAAGTATTCGTTGACAGTGACAACATGAACACCTTTGCCTTCCAAAGCATTTAAATAAACAGCCATGGTTGCTGTCAAAGTCTTGCCTTCACCAGTCTTCATTTCGGCGACATCGCCTTCATTAAGAACGGTAGCACCGAAGACCTGGACCGGATAAGGATACTGTCCTAAGACTCTTCTAGCAGCTTCTCTAGCAGTAGCGAAAGCTTCCGGAAGAATATCATCAAGAGTCTCTCCATCCTTAAGACGTTTCTTGAAATACGGCGTCAAAGCCTTAAGCTGATCATCAGTCAAAGACTTGAAACGGTCTTCGAAATCGAAGACTTTCTTTGACTGCCTTTCAATCTTCTTGAAGGCTCTAGCATCGATGCGGAACAATTTGTCGAGAAAACTCATGGTGATTCTCCTTTGAATTTACTTTCTGTATGCACACAGCTGACCAAGTAAGCACTTAATTTAGGTTGACGGTCAATCCCTAAAATTTTACTTTCTTTGATGGTTTTAGTAAAGAAATATTTCGACCTATATATAATATTACATTTACTAATAAAGAACAATTAGACAAATTTCTCTTTAGCACCTAGCTTTTGGGATTGTTTGAAAATTCAAAATCATCTTTCAAAACCCCCTCATATTTTCTTTGCTTTGAATTAGTATTTTGAATTTTAACTTTTTTAAGTAATAATCAAAATCTAAAGAAAAGATTTAATGCAATTCCTTTTTAGATTGGATTCTTGTAATATTGCTATGCCAAGAATAAGAAATGTGATATATTTATAGTACTATTACACAGTAGCTATTAAAGTGTGCATATTCAAAAAGAGGTCATTTTACAATGAAATATAAAATCATAGTCGACAGTTCCGCAAATCTTACCAAAGATTTCATTCTTAGCCCTGAAATCGGGTTTGATGTGGCTCCCTTAACTGTCAAAATCGGTGATAGAGACTTTGTAGACAATGAAAACGTCAATCCTCAGGAAGAATTAGATTACTTAAAAAACTCGAAGGCTAACGCTTCCACTAGTTGCCCTTCTCCATATGAATATTCTTCTAGAATGATTGATGCGGAATACTACATCATAATTACCATTTCCGGAAAATTATCGGGTTCCTATAACAGTGCCATGATAGCTAAACAAACATCCAGCAATCCTGACAATGTCTTAGTGGTGGACAGTAAATTAGTAGCTGGTGCCATGGAACTGGATGTTTTAAAAGCCCAAGAACTGATTGAAAAAGGTCTTGATTTTAAAACTGTATCTGAAGAATTGCTCAAGTTCCGAGATTCCAGTAACCTTCTTTTCATGATTGATAGATACGATAATCTGATCCGAGCCGGAAGAGTCAACAAGGTGATGGCTTTCATTGCCTCTCACTTGCATATCAAGCCGCTATGCTATGGCGAAAACGGAGAAGTAAAAGTCAAAGAAAAGATCAGAACTGTGGAAGGCACTTTAAAGAGACTAGTCGTCAACATTGGCAAGATGTGTGCTGACACCGTTAACCGAATCTGTGTTATATCCCATACCAACAACCAAAAAGCTGTTAATTACCTAACCGATGCCATTTCCAAAGAATACCATTTTAAGAAAATCGTTGTCCGTGAAAACCGGGGCTTATGTTCTTACTACTCCTTAGAAGGAGCTGTAATGGTTGGGTTCTAGCTCAGCATTTCAACATTTTTATGCATATCATTCATTTTTGTTTATATTCTCAAATCTAACATAGATTTAAAGTTTACAAAACAGTTTTTTGTAAAGCTGCTTTTTTGTGCTTAAGTCTTTTATTTGATTATTTTATGGCCTTTTTTTGGCTATAAAATAAAAAAGAGGGCTTAAATTACTAAAAGCCTGTAAATTACTTCTACCTTTTTTCTTTGGTTATACCTATAATCTAATTACCATGTGCTGAAAGAGACTTATGGTCCTTTCTCTCATATGCTGAAAAGGGGATGCTAAATCCATGAAAAAACGTTTAATTCTCAGTGCCGTCAGTTTAGTCGCCGTTTTAGGTCTTACTTCCTGCGCTAAGGAAGTCACTGCCGAAGAAGCCAACAAGCAGGCTAATTCCTATACTCAGGATGCTGCTTCTGAAAAGTACACTACTGGAACTTTAAAGGTTTCCACTACTGTCACTTCTGACAATAAAAAGATTCAGGCCATCTTAACCTTAGCTGGTATGGAATCTGGCAAGGTTTACGAAACCACTGTGTCCACTCCTGTAACTGTCATCACTTCTGCTACTTTAACTTCTTTCACTTCTACTTATGATTCTGATCATATCAAGTACTACATCGATGGTTCTGCTGTTTCCGTCAAGATTAACTACACTGGAACTAATAGTGATACATCTTATGGTGTCACTGGTACGGCTACTATCTCTGCTGAATTCAGAACCACTGGTGAAGGATTAGCTTCTTATTCACATACTAAGATTTCCTATACTGATGCAAAGATTGGCTCCACTTCGATCGGTTCCTTCTCTAACGAAATCACTTCTACTTATACTTACAGCAAGGATTAATCTGAAAACTAAAACTTCCTTGGCTTAGGCCGAGGAAGTTTTTTTGTGCCTTATTTTTGCTTAAACTCAACAAAAAGAAATGACTTACACCTTTAATTGTTTTAAAATTAAATCATGGAAAAGAAATTTATTGCTGAAAATGCGATTTATCAGATCTATCCGGCATCGTTCAAAGATTCCAACAACGATGGAATCGGAGACCTGCAGGGAATCATCAGTAAACTGGATTACATTCAGTCTCTAGGAATCAAAGCCATCTGGTTATCACCCATCTATGAATCTCCGATGTTTGATATGGGATATGATATTTCCGACTATAAAAAAATAAACCATCGCTTTGGAACCATGGCTGACTTTGATCAGCTGATGGAAGAAGCCAAGAAACGTGACATCAAAGTCATAATGGACTTAGTCATCAACCACACCTCTGATCAATGTGCCTGGTTTCAGGAAGCACTGAAAGATCCTAAATCCAAATACCGTGACTATTATTTCTTTAGGCAGGGTAAAGGCAAGAATCATGAGAAGTATCCAAACAACTGGACGTCTTCTTTTATTGGGCCTGCTTGGACAGAAGTTCCTAATGAAAAAGGAACCTATTATCTTCATATCTATTCTGCTAAACAGCCGGATTTGAATTTCCATAACGAAGAAGTAATCAAAACCGTTGAGGATATCATGAATTTCTGGATGGATAAGGGCGTCTATGGTTTCAGATGTGATGTCATCTCAGAAATATATAAGACTTCCTTAGAAGACGGTAAAGGCGGAGATTTCATGAGTCCAAAAGGCATGGAACATTATGTAGCTCAGCCTGGCAATCATGAAATCTTAAAACGTCTGAGAAAAGAAGTCGTTGATCCTCATCAGGGAATCTTAATTGGCGAATGTTTTGGAATCAATATCAAACAGGCGCCTGCCTTTTTAGATCATGAACTGGATACACTCTTTTCCTTTGCCCATGTTACCTTAAACTCTGTTTCCAATAATCCCCGCGTCAATCCTAAGAAACTGAAGAAGACTTTAGAAGCCTGGCAAAGTCAGGTGGACTGGAACGGAAATTACCTTGAAAACCATGATCAGCATCGATCCGTAGGAAGGTTTGTGAACGGAGTAAGAAATAATCTTCCCGGTAGCAAAATGCTGTTAACCCTGATTTATACTCTCCGTGGCACACCATTTGTCTACAATGGTGAAGAATTCCAAGCTCATGATTATGAGCATCTTTCTTCAAGTGAATCACATGATTGTGTAGTACAAGCAATTTATTCTCTAATGAGAGGTATGCATCTACCTAAATCTATTTGTGAGAAAAAAGCTTTCCATAATGGAAGAGACTGTGCCCGAGCTCCAATGGCTTTTAATTCTTCTGAGGGTTATGGGTTTACTTCACCTCAAGTAACTCCTTGGCAGAAATTCAATGACCTTGGTAAGATTTACAATGCCGAGGATTCTTTAAAAGATTCCAACTCTACAATTTACTTCTTTAAAAAGATCAACCAATTCAGAAGAGATAATCCGGTTATCTGTTATGGTGATATTAAATTTTTGAAAGCACCTAAAGATGTCATGGTCTACACGAGAACCTTAGATAAAGAGACGTATCTGATTGTTCTTAATCTCACAGAGAAAAAGAGAAAGCTCAGTAAAAGTATCACTACTTTAAATAAATCCGTTCTTCTATCAAACTATGAAACCAGTCAATCATTCCTGCGACCATATGAAGCAATCATCTATAAACTGAATTAATTCTTATTTTCTTTCTTATCATTAAGAGGCTTGCTAAAAGCCTCTTTTTTATCTCTGAAATTAAAGAACAAAGCTAAGAACACACCTAAAAGAACCACACTGATAGAGGGAACTAAATAAGCACCCCAGTTTAATTTAATATTGGTAGCCGTAAAGGATGCCGTTGCTGATCCCGCAATGTTGAATCCTGCAATCAGAATAAAGATAACTAAGACCACTATGAAGTCTTTCTTCAAATACTTCTCGTCCATAAATAAAGACATCAGGCTTACGATAAAAAGAGCAATATTGCAAACTAAGGAAACTAAAAAGCAGGCTACTCCGTAATAGACTAAATCTGCTTGATCCTGAAGAAAGACAAAAGAAGTAAAACCTAAGATATTGCTTCTAGTGCCATTGCTTACTGTATAAAAATAAGGTAGAGCAAATAAGACAATCATCACTAAGGCAAATAGTGCACTCATCCAATAAGGAAAACGTCTTTTTTCTTTAGCATAGCCTAAATGCTCACGGGTAACTTGTTTCATATGTTAGCTCCTTCGATATAGAAAGTATAACGCAATAAGAGGAATTAAAAAGAAGAATGTTTTCTGTTTCCGGATAGTACTTTACATTGTCTTTACAATCCTTAACCGGTCTTTGATATATCTATCTGTTTCTTTCCGATATGCTTTTCATGGTTAAAAAATATCAAGGAAAGAAAACAAACATGAACAGAAAGAAAAATTCATTGATGGTCTTATTCGCCAGTGTCGCAATGTTAGCAGGATGTGGAGCCACTTCCTCAAATAGCGGTTCCTCTTCAAACACTTCAACAAAAGATTCTTCATCCATCGTTGTCTTCGACACAACTCAGAAAGTAGTTCCTTACACTAGAGACACGACTTCCGGAACCCGTGAAGGATTCATGGAGAAGATTGACTTGGCCAGTGCCAAGAAAGATGATTCACTTTTAAAAGAAACCGTCCAAGCCGTCAGTTCTAATGGTGATATGATTCAGAAATTATCAGCTGACGAATACGGAATCGGTTATTTCTCCCATGACTCCATCACAGATGCCAGTAACTTAGGAGTCAAAGTCCTGAACTACGAAGGTACAGAAGCCACTGAATCCAACATCCTAGATGGAACTTATAAGCTTTCACGGACCTTCAACTACTGCATTGCCAAAGAAACGGATGAAGTCAAAAAGATGATTGTTGATGCTTTTGTCGCTTACTTATCAACCTCTGAAGGCTTAACTACCATTCAATCCAATGGTGGAATAGTTGAAATCAAAACTACAACTCCCTCATGGAAAGATATCAAAGCTAATTATTCCGGAATTGAAAATGACCATTCCTCCCTCACCATCAATTTTGGTGGCTCCACTTCCGTTGAGAAAATTGCTAAAGCCTTAAGTGCTGACTTCTCATCAAGAGCCGGGAACTTCCAGGCCAAGCATAACCACACCGGTTCTGGAGATGCCTATAAGAGTACTCAGGGAAGCAGTGCCTTAACTTTAGATATCGGTTTTGCAAGCCGGGAATTCAATCTAACCTCTGGTGAACCTTTAGCCGAAGGCACCTATGGAAAAATCTGTATTGATGGCATTGTGGTTGGAGTCTCCAACAAGAACCCACTTACTAACATCACAGCCTCTCAGTGTAAGAATATCTATTTCAAAACCGGAACCATCACTACCTGGTCTGACCTCAACTAAGATAAGGATCACTAAGCCATTAAGAAAACTTACTGGCTTAGTTTCATATAAACATGCAAGAAATCAAAGAAGAAAAAAACATTAAAAAAGCAGAGCAAAAGTCAAATATTGATAAAACAGTAAAACTGTTTTTCCTTCTTTTAACTAGCGTTTGTGCAGCCGTCATCATTGTTGTTATGGCTTTCATCATCTATAAGGGTGTGATGCCATTTATAAAAAGCTATACCGAAAATGGCAATACCGGAACAGCAAGCCTTAGTTATTTCTTAACCGGATTAAGATTCCAAAATGGGTTTGATTCTACAACTGGTCAATTCCTTTATGGTGTTGGTTTCTTAGTTGTCAATACCCTCTTTTTGAATCTCTTAGCAGCCATCATCTCTGTGCCAACTTCTATCCTCACTTCTTTATTCATAGCACGAATTGCTCCTTCTTTTTTAGCAAAGATTATTCAATCTGGAATTGATTTGTTAGCTGCTATACCATCAGTGATATACGGAGTATTTGGAATTGGTGTGATTGTTCCAATGGTCAAGTCAATTGCTCGAAATGTTTTTCAGATATCTTCCGCATCAGGAATATCCTTATTATCAGGTGCAATTATTCTAGCTTTGATGTCAATACCAACGATGATCTCAGTAAGTGTCACTTCATTAAAATCCGTGAATGAAGAAATGGTTAAAGGCTCTTTAGCCTTAGGTGCCAGTAAGACTCAGACTAATTTCAAAATCTGTTTACGCAGTGCCAAGTCCGGAATCTTTGCCGGAATTATTTTAGGTATTGGCAGAGCCTTAGGTGAAGCTACTGCTATTTCCATGGTTTGTGGTTCACCTACCTATGGAATCACAACCAATATCTTTAATCCGACAGTTACATTAACAAGTCAGATGTTATTAGCTTTAGGAGAAGCCGTGACGGATTCTCTTAATTATGACATTCGTTTCTCGGCCGGTATTGTCTTAATGCTAATCATTTTAATAAGTAACTTAATATTAAATGATGTGAAAGACCATGTATCAGCAATCAATAAAAAGCCGTTAATGATTACTAGGTTTGTTCTTTATACTTCAAATCTCTTTAAAAAGCTTAGTCAGAAATTCAAAGGATTAAAGGATTCTTCTAATGAACTCATCCGCTAATTCCTTAAATAAACAGATTGCTGACTTCAATCACAGCAATAAAAAAAGAAGAATCCGGGATTTCTTTTCAGCAGGCTCCACTTATCTGTTCTCATCTTTTTCCTTGATAGCCTTAATTGCAATCATCGTTTTTATTTTTTCAAAAGGATACAGTACCTTAAGTTGGGATTTCTTAACCAGTGACTATAGAAGCGAGATTGTCAATGTTGAAACCAATTCAGAAGTAACTGTCGCTACTAACACCTTTGAATATACGCCTGGTGATAATGAGTATTTTGCCTCTAACTGGGGGATTTCTTTCGTCGATAGCAAAAACACGGAAGGAAACAGTATTGTCTTAGTCAAATATGTGGATAGTAAAGCTAACACTGATTCTTGGATTAATTCCTCTAGTCAGGATCCTTTTACCTTAAAAGAAGGAGACAACATCACTTCAGCCCAATTATGGACTAGCAATGATCCTGATACTTCCAGGGTCATTGTGGTTTCTTCTTCTAGTGGAGCTGAAAAAATGTGCAAAGGATTTGCTGAATGCTCTTATTTAAAGACCATGACCATTACTTCAAAAGGGGGCGGAATAAGAGGATCATTGATTTCTACTCTTTATTTGATTCTGATCACGATGTCAATTGCCTTGCCTTTAGGTATCGGAGGTGCCGTCTTTTTAGGAGTCTATGCTGATACTTTGCCTACCAGATTCAAAAAGATTGCTAATATCCTTCGTTCTTTGATTGATATGATTTCTGGTATTCCCTCAATAATCTTTGGCTTAGTAGGAGGTGTCGTTTTCTTAACTCTTTTTGGTCAGAAAGGAAACCTGATTACCGGAGGTTTGACACTAGCCTGCATGATTCTTCCTATCATCATCAAATCAACGGAAGAAGCCATTAGAACCATCCCGAAGAATATGCCATTAGCTTCTTTGGCTTTAGGAGCCAGTCAGACTCAGACTACCTTTAAAATCATCATTCCAAATGCCTTGCCAGGCATTTTAACTTCCGCATTATTAGGAATCGGAAGGGTAATTGGAGAATCTGCCGCCTTAATCTATACCTCTGGAACAGCTATTCAGGATTACATCATTCCAACTCAAGGCAGTGCCTCATTAGCTGTTCATATCTGGTCTTTAATGTCAGGAGACAATCAGAATATAGAAGCCAGCTGTGCTATCTCAATTGTGATTCTTTTTGTAATTCTTTTCTTAAGTCTTCTCATAAAGCTACTGTCAATGAAGATAAACCGTTATCAGAAAGGCAAATAAAACATGGAACTAACTAATGACGTTGTCAAAGAAGAGATCATACCTCCTAATGAAGAGAAAGTCTTCTCGGTTCGTAACCTCAATCTTTTCTACGGCAAGAAACAAGCTTTGTCTGATATCAGTCTTGATATTTATAAACATCAGGTCACGGCCTTAATCGGGCCGTCTGGATGTGGTAAGTCAACTTTCTTACGTTGCCTCAACCGAATGAATGATCTAATAGATGACTGTCATGTACAAGGCAGTATCTCTTTCCTGAATGAAGACATTAAAAACATCAACACCATTTTTCTTAGAACCAAAGTCGGAATGGTCTTTCAACAACCCAATCCCTTTCCCATGTCCATTCTAGACAATGTCACTTATGGTCCTAGATGTCAGGGACTGAAGGATAAAAAATCTTTAAAGGAAATAGCCATACGTTCCTTAAAAGAGGCCTCTATCTATGAAGAAGTAAAAGACCGTCTTAAAACAAACGGATTAGCTTTGTCTGGAGGTCAGCAACAGCGTTTATGTATTGCCAGATGTCTAGCTATGAAACCCGATGTCATCTTAATGGATGAGCCCACCTCCGCTCTGGATCCCATAGCTACTAGCCGCATCGAAGAATTGATCAATACCTTAAAGAAAGACTACACCATTGTCATTGTCACCCATAATATGCAGCAAGCCATACGAGTAAGTGACTACACCGCTTTCTTCATGTTAGGTAAACTTGTTGAATTCAATACAACAGAAGAATTCTTCTCACATCCTAAAGAAAAACAATCCAATGATTATATTACAGGTCGTTTCAGTTAGAGGAGGAATATAAAATGTATTTAGATGAAGAATTAAGACTAGTCAGCAACCAAGTATATGAGATGTTCAATGACGCCATGTCTTCCTGTCGAATCGCTTTTAAGTACTATCTCGATGATCAAGGATATGATAAGGATCTACTTATTAATGATGACAAGGTAAACGAAGATGAAAGAAGAATCGAGTCTTTATGTATGCAGATGATGCTAAAAGAAAAGATTTATGCCTCTGACTTACGGAAAGTGACGGGTCTACTGAAAATGATTCAGGATATAGAAAGAATCGGTGATCATGCCTATGACATTAAATGGATGAGTGATGATATCAAGCTTTTAGATGACATGAATCAAATACCAGGAATGGAGGAACTGATAACAATTGTAAACAGTTTAATGAATGATTCCTTAATGGCCTTAGTTAAGATGGATAATGAATTAGCTAGCGATGTCATCCAAAGAGATAATCTTGCCGATAAAAAATACTGGGAAATAATTCAATTGTTGGGAAATCTAAATGATCAGGATAAGATTGGCGGCAAGAATACGATCTATCAAGCACATGTAGCTAAATTTTTGGAAAGAATCGGAGATCAGGCCACTAACATTGCTGAATGGGTGATCTATATCATTAATGGTTATCACAAAGACCGAGTAATCATTTAAAATAGAAAGAAAGGAAATTCCTTATGGCATATAAAATCTACTCGGTTGAAGATGATAAAGATATAGCCCGAATCATTAACCTGACCCTTTCAAAGCAGGGGTACGATGTTAAGACTTTTTCTGATGGAGTTTCTTTTAAGCAAGCTTTTAAAGAGAGCAGACCCGATCTGATTCTCTTGGATTTAATGCTTCCAGATACTGATGGATTTCAATTGATCAAAGAAATCAGAAAAGACAAAGCCAATGATGCAGTCCAGATCATGATCGTTTCCGCTAAGAATCAATTGATTGATAAAGTCGATGGATTGGATTTCGGAGCGGATGATTACCTAGAAAAGCCATTTGAGATCTTAGAATTAATCAGTCGGGTGAATGCTAAGTTTAGACGTTATGAACAGAAGCAGGTTCTCACAATCGGAAATATAAAAGTAGACAATAACAGCCATATCTGTTATCTGAACAATGTCGAAGTGCCTCTGACCAATACTGAGTTTCTGATTCTCTATACTTTGATGTTAAAGAAAGGAACCGTGGTTTCAAGAGATGACCTTCTGAAACTGATTTGGGGTGGCAACCAGGCTTATGAAAGCCGAACCATTGATGTCCATGTCAAATCTTTGAGAGACAAATTACAGGAGGAGGGTAAACATATCGTTTCAGTTTATGGTATTGGTTACCGCTATACCGAATGAGTCAGAAAAGATATTTTTGGGAAATATTCAGCTTCTGTTTTCTCTGGGTAGCTCTTTTCGTGACCTTCTTCTTAATCATTTTAAATACCACAACCAGCAACACTTCCAAGCAATTAAATACGTCCTTAGAAGTAGCTGAAAGAATCTTTGACGGCAATGAGCCTAACTCCTCTGGAGCAAAAGTCGAAGAATATTTTAAAAGCTCGGATGCTGATGCTATTAGAGTCAGCATCATCACTAAAGAAAGTGATGATGACTACTCAATTCTTTTTGATTCCCAAAATCTTATGGAATCCACTGAAAAAGCTAAGGAAATTGATAACGAGAATCTAGGAAAAGAAGTTACTAGGAATTCATCCTATAACTACAACATGATTTATCTGGCCTGCAAAGACAAAGAAAATCCTTCT
>JBAXZY010000034.1:0-14518 GCA_041670045.1 Bacilli bacterium
ACACGTCTAGCCTTGAGTTCGACTTCAGGCATAATGTTGCCTAAAGCGATTTCGAAGACTTCCAAAGCCTGTTTGCCAGTCTTGGCAGCGACTTTGTCAAAAGCACCGTAGAGAATAGTCTCAGCAGTACCTTTCTTTCCATCTAACATAATTCGGTTGATCAAACGGGTGACCAATTTGGAATTATATATCGGATCCGGCAATACATCTCTCTTCTTGACTGAACCATTTTTTCTAGGCATTGTTAGTTATCTCCTTACTTCTTCTGGATGCTTCCATCCTTCTTAGTCCCATAAAGAGAACGGCCCTGTTTACGGTTCTCAACTCCGAAGCATTCCAAAGCGCCTCTGACGATGTGGTATCTGACACCCGGTAAATCACGGACATGTCCACCACGGATCAAAACGACCTTGTGCTCCTGAAGGTTATGTCCTTCACCGCCAATATAAGCAGTGACTTCATAGCCGTTGGAGAGTCTGACTCTGGCGTACTTACGGGCAGCAGAGTTAGGTTTCTTAGGAGTCATAGTACCGACACGGGTGCAAACACCCTTCTTCTGCGGAGAAGCGATATAACGCTCCTTCTTGTTGAGAGAATCCCATCTCTTGCCTAAAGCCGGACATTTCGACTTGTAGACAGACTGTCTTCTCTCTTCACGTACCAACTGATTAATAGTAGGCATTTCTTTTCCTCCCGGAATTTAAATAAATTTGCCATCCACGTTACCGGGCGTATCGAGCTCTTTCCATAAAAAGAGCGGGCTGAGCCCGTATTTGTAGACAAGAAGAATTATACTGATATCCCCTATCCATGTCAAAGGTTTTTTGAAACTCCCGGACTAGTGGTACATTTAAAATCCTATTTTTGTCGATAGAATAAGGATTTTTGCTATTCAGATATTTTGTAATAAAATACCAATATTATCAAATTCTGCTAATAATTCTTTAATATTAGTATCTATGGACTTACCATCTATCTCCGTATTCTTTAAAAAGACAGCTATATATAGGTAGTTAGTCAATCAATAACGCTTTTGAGCTTTTGCCAATCCGAATTGAATCTTTTTTCAAAAATTATATACCTGTTCCTTCCACCTTATCTTTATTAAGTGTGAGTGAAATCAACTTATCGGGGCATTTTGTCCCGTTTTTAGCCGCATACTTTACTACATACAATTGGCTTTATAGCATCTGCCATAGTGTCAATTTAAGGTGAAAATAAAAACCTCTCCAACTGTCTGTCAGAAGGAGAAGCTTTACCTGCGGTTTGACTTAATTACTTATTGTTGACACTCAAGACCTGCAAAGATCCCTGAGCAATCAGTTTTCCGCTCTTACGGTCAAAAAGAAGAATACCTCGTCCTACAAAATCCAGCTTGGCTTTGGAATTGACTTTGTAGTCAACGCCACCGAAGATCACTGATGTTAGGATGAATTCATCAATCCTCAGTTTAACAATGGTCTCCATACCGGAAGGCAAGGCGGCATAGACTTCGGATTCAATTTGGCCATCATCCTCGACTCTGATGAATTCCGGACGGATAGCTACAACATAGTCATCATCAGTGATGACTCGTTCTTCTTTCGAATCCAACTGACCGCTGATGGTATTGATGTGATAGTTGAATTCCTTATCGGAATTACTCTTCTCCACATACTTCTTATCGGCTTTGTTCTTGGTTTTGATGTCTGCTTCTTTTTGGAATTCCTCATCCCGGCTCTTACGTAAGGCGGCTAAATCAGTATAAGTATTAGGAGTGAACAAAGCTTCCACTGATCCACCAAACATTTTAAGACGGATGCTGTCTGGAGTCTCCTGAGTGGCTTTGACTTCCGCAAAGTTAATGGAAGGATTGCCGACGAAGTCAGCGACAAACAGATTAGCCGGATGTTTGTAGACTTCTAACGGTGCATCATACTGCTGTAAAACACCGTTGCTGATTAAGCAGATCTTAGTTGCTAAGGTCATAGCCTCCAGCTGGTCATGAGTGACATAAACGAAAGTGGAATTGGTATCATGATGCAATCGTTTCAGTTCTGATCTCATTTCCAGTCTTAGTTTGGCATCCAAGTTAGAAAGAGGTTCATCCATGAAAAGGACTTTAGGTCCTGGTGCCAGAGTTCTGGCAATAGCGACACGCTGTTGCTGACCACCGGATAATTCAGCTGGATAACGATCCATGAATTCTCCGATTTTGACGACTCTAGCAACATGTCTGATCTTTAAATCAATTTCTTCTTTGTCCAGTTTGCGGTTCTTTTCAACTACCTTGCCGTTCTGAGTAAGCTCAAACTTGTCATTGACTTCATATTCATGGTTCTCAAGACGAGTCAATTCACCTTGAGCCTTAGAAACATATTCACTGATTTTCTGAGTACAGAAAGCCGGTAACTGATCAGAAGGGACAGCAGGTATATTCATATCAAATATTTCTTTGGCAGAATAGATTGATAGTTTGAACTCATCCATGATGTAAAGAAGAGCTTTATCTTTTGAAACTTTGTTGTTCTTGTCTAAAGCGTCAGTAAAACATTTAAGCAATTTATTCGGATTTTTAAAAGCATCCTGAATCTTAGTCAAACGGCAATACTCACTTGCTTTAACCGGCATATCGTCTTTGAGGTTCTCTAATCCGAAAGCGATATTCTTATAGACGGTCATATGAGGCCAGAGAGCATAGTTCTGGAAAAGGAAACCGACTTTTCGTTTAGAGGCCGGGACATTGATGCCAGTCTCGGAATCAAACATGGTTTCACCATTGATGGTGATCTTGCCAGAGGTCGGGGTCTCAAGTCCGGCTATCATTCTAAGAGTGGTGGTTTTGCCACAGCCTGAGGGCCCTAACAAAGTAATGAAGGCTTGATCATCGATGACTAAATCCAGATGATCGACAGCATAGAAATCACCATATCTTTTCGTGACGTCCGATAATACGATTTTAGGCATCTTGATTAACCTCCGATTCCTTTATCTAAACTAGCACCAGTAAGTTTATTGACAACCCAGTTGCAAAGCAATATCACGACTACCAGAATCAAGTTAGCACCGTTTTCGAAAGCGGGGCAACCAGTCTCACCTAACTGGAACATCAAAGTAGTAAGAATCATACCAGTAGGAGCAATGAAGACAAAGAGTGACAACTCTCTCATGCAGGAGATGAAAGGCAGTAAATAACCGCTTAAGAAAGCCGATTTCTGAATTGGGAAGATGATTCTAGTCATACGTTTCCACCACGGAACATTCTGAATCAGAGCCGCTTCTTCAATTTCGTTAGATAACTGAAGCATGGCATTCAGAGAAGAACGGCTAGCAAAAGGAATGTACTTTAAGACACCGACAATAATACAAACTAAGAAAGGCATTGAATAAAGCCAATTGACATGGGTAGTAAGAGAGAAGAAGATGGCTGATAAGGAAATAGAAGGCATTAAGTAAGGTAAGAAGGCCATACCATTCACAAACTGAGCGTCTTTGTTCTTTCTTCTCTTACTGACGGCATAGCCTATCAGTAAGCCAAAGGTTCCCGCTAAGACAGCACAGCAGATTGACAATAAGAAGGATCCACCTAAAGCTTGCCAGATTTCCGGAGTATAGAAGATACCTTTATAGCCGTTTCTGATTTCAGTCGTTGAAGTCCACCACATCGTAGTCAAACCGCCGGAATAATCTCCACTGTTCTTAATCAAGGACTCTAATAAGAAGGAGACCATCGGTCCAATGCAGAAGAAGAGGGTGATCAAGCAAAGCAATCCGCCAATGACCCATTTGTTGACCTTTCCAAGATTAATCTTCGAGATCTGACCGCTCTTTCCAGAGACAGTTGTGAACTGTTTACGGGAACTAGTGGAAGCCTGGTTGATTGATAAGATTACGACACCAATCAGAATCAAGACTAAGGAAATGACATTTCCTTGGCCGATCTGACTGCCGGTTCCTTGAATCATCTGCTGCATACGGGTAGCTAAGACCATGTAGTTAACTGGGTTTCCTAAGGTAACAGCGACAGGATAGGAACTCATTGCGGAAGAAAAGACTAAGAGAATAGTTGATAGAATAGCTGGCTTTAAAATCGGAACTGTAATATGAGTAAAAATCTTTCTCTTAGGAATATTAAGAATAGTGGCCGCTTCCTCAAGGTTAGCATCCATATTACGTAAGACACCGCCAATCAGAATATAGGCAAAAGGAGCATAATGCAGTCCTAAGACAAAAGATATTGGGAACAAACCAAAGACAAACCATTCCGGACAGATAATGCCAGTCAACGCCTGCAATTCACCAATATATCCGCCTTGGCAGCCAGTGGATATAAAGAGGTTCTTCCAAAACAAAGCCAATGTCCACTGCGGCATAATGTAAGGGAAGATAAAGACGGCAGAGACAAACTTCTTAAACGGCATGTTGGTTCTAGTGACTAAATAAGCTACTAAGCCACCAAACAAAACCGCAAAGCAGCAACTTAAGACAGAGACTGTCAATGAATGAAGCAAGGGCTTATAAAATAGGCCTTTAGCAGTCGAACTAGCGAAAACTTCATAGTAATGATAACCAGTCAAGTCACCAGCGGCTTTGCCTGGAACATATTCGTAAGAATGAACTAAGAACGTATCAGTGATGACCGAAATTGCCGGAACAATATTCAATACCAGCAACAATAATCCAAAAGCTACTAAGATCGTATTCGCTGGTACGCCAAAGAAAGTCTTGACTTGATTGCCAAACCGTTTAGCACCAATTGAAAACTTATTAGCTGTCTGTGCTTCGTCCATAGGCCCCTCCTTTTAAATAACAAGTAGGCCAGCTATGTAAGCCGGCCTACCTAAGTTGCTTATTTACTTATTGGAAATGACACTGCTAATGAAGGCAAATACCTGATTGTATTGAGTGACAATGTAAGCAGGATCTTCGACGACAACGTTGCCACCAGTAGCCGACTGCCACCAGCTGAGTTTAGGATCATTCAAGGCGGGGAAGACATTGGCTTCATCATTGTTCTGAGTGAAGGTGCCATCGGCAGCTAAGGTTCCATGACCGTATTTAGTACGATCAATGTTGACAGAGGACATAGTCGGATAATCACCGATATCCTTGCCCCAAGCCGCATAGCCGGTTGAAGTGGTAGAAAGGTAATTGATGAAGGCGCAGGTTGTCCAAGGATAAGGAGAATAAGGCATAACCTGGAGATAATGCTTATACATGAATCCGCCGAAGCCTTTCATATGCATAGTCGGGTTGGCGCCATCGGCATTCTCAGTTCCTAAAGCGGCATTGGTGAAGTTCTTCTTAGAAACATTCTCAGTCTCCTGAATAGAGGCAATCTTGGAATCAACAATCCAGCCGATTGTGCCTTTAGCAGAAGCAGCGGACATATTGTCTCTAGCCTTGCCATCATCGGTATTGAAGACAGCATTAGTCAGATAGCCATCCATGAAAGCATAAGCGTATTTCTTCTTCTCACCATATTCAGCGTATTTGGAAATATCCAAACCGGAATTGTCATTGGAGCTGTCTTCGAAAGCGGTTTTCAGGTTATCACACCATTTATCCTGAGTTAACATGATCAGCCAGTCCATGTTGACGTTCTCGTTTCTCGGATCCATAGTCTGAAGCTTGCCCTTATATTTAGCAGCTGTGATATCCCAGACATTATCAATAGTCGTGGTATCACCTTCAGCATTGTTAACAAACCAAGTCTTGAAGTTGTACTGTAAAGAGAAAGGATTGGAATCATTGTCTTTGTCAGTCTCAGTAGCATCCTTCCATTCCTTAGGAATATAGTTTACAAAATAGCCGGTATCGATGCCTTTCTTCTGCAACTGATAACCATCCTGAACCAAAGCGCCGGAATAGCCGTTAGTAACCTTGGATTCAATTTCAGAAAGAAGAGTCGTGTAGATCAAGCCATCAACCATGCTGCTCTTAGTGATAGTCATATTGGCGCAGGCAGCATTCTTTTTAGTCAGCTCAGCCTTGAAGGAATCAATAGCATTCTTGAATCTGGAAGAAGTACCGACAAACTTTAAGGTACCACCCTGGATTTCATCGGCTGCTTTTTGGAAAAGCTCATCACTAGTCATTCCCTCAGCCTGCTTCACAACTTCAACCGTCTTGTTTCTTCTTTCGGTGTCAATGTTGTTGCTAGTGGCAGTGGTTCCGCAAGAGGTAGCACTGAAAGCTAAGGAAGCAACAGCCATAACAGAACAGATAAGCGACTTATTGATCTTTTTCATAATTCCCCCCTTTTTTTGAGAACTGAATCAATCTTAAGACTATTATACTTGGTAGCGCTTACTTGTCAATAGTTTATTTGCATGTTAACCTAAAATACCGCATTTAATCGTATTTTAAGTAATTAATAATATCAATATTTTTTCTCTTCCTGACCAAAAAACACCTTAAAAGTCGTTCCAATGCCTAATTTTGAATCAACCACGATTTTATAGTCATAATAGTTACAGATGTGTTTGACAATAGCCAGTCCTAAACCGGTTCCACCGTTGGCGCGGCTCCTAGCTTTATCGACTCGGTAGAATCTTTCAAAGATACGATTAGTGTCTGCTTGAGAGATACCGATACCGGTATCAGAGACAGCTAAAGACCTTTCAGTCGAATCAATGTTGATGGTAATAGTTCCGTCTGGTTTATTGTATTTGATAGCATTATCAATCAAATTAGAAACCAAGCGGTAGAAATCCTCATAATTAATCTTAATTATTAAGATAGCTTTATTGGAATTAATGGTAATATTCTTGCTTTTCAGTTGGACTTCATAGGAAGGAATAATAGCTCTCACGGTATCGGAGACTGATATTTCTTCAACTGGTCTTAACTCTTCTTTTTCTAAAGAAGAAAGAGTCAGCATATCAACAATGATCTTGTTCATACGGTGACATTCTTTGATGGATTTCTCAATTGCATTATCAACATCTTGAGGAGAAGAATAGATACCTTCATCAATCATCTGCAGGTATCCTAAAATGGAAGTCAAAGGGCTCTTCAATTCATGACTGGCATTATCAAAGAATTCCTTTTTCATCTTAGCGGAGTAATACTGTTCTGTGATATCAATCATCAAAATAGAAGCTCCGTTCTGCTCATTTACTCTGGTCCAAGAATAATCAATAGGATTGATATTGCACTGATAGACTTTACCAGACATTTCTTCTTCATAGACAATACTTCTTTTAGTCTGAATAACTAAAGAAATAGTCTTCTCCAGGTGTCTAGCCATATTCAGAATCTCCATATTCTGGCCGACTAGATCATCAGCTCCGGTTTTAAAAATCGTGCTAGCCTGTTTATTGATCATGACAATCTTATAAGAAGCATCAACAACAATAAGTCCCTGAGCAATGGAATCCAAAATAAAATGAATCTTCTGTTCTCCCATCCGATTGACTTCCAACTGTTGCTGAAGATCTTTTCGAGAGTCTCTGATCATCATCGACATATTATTGATATCGTTGCCTTCCTGAATCGGTTTGCCAGGTCTTACTATCTCATGCAGTTTCTTGACCTGAATCCTCAAAGGCTTCAAGCTCTGTTGATAAGAATGAATCAAAAGAACCATATATCCAAGTCCTAAGGCAATGGAAATGATTGAATTGAAGATCACGACGTTTCTATTTACATAGTAAGAAGAAGGAAGCTTCTTCTCAACTCTGACATAAAGAAAGTCTTTAGCAATCCAAGCAAAACTGGAAGTCACTTTAAAGCCAAGACTGGTATCGGAAAGAATCAAGGTCTTATTAAGATTATTCATTAAATAAGATAAGGGCTGACTGGCTCCGATTGTCAGATAAGATAGCAATAATGGATCTTCATTGGAATTATTATAAAAAGAAACATAGATATCAGGGATATCCTGATAAGTATCAATGATATCAGTCGGACTAGTACCAGTATTCAGTTGATTAACAATGACTTCCGTATGTTGATTGTTTTCTTCAATTGAACTGCTTTTAGCAGAATTAAAAGCAATAAGACTGGAAGCAAAAAAAACCAAAAACAGACAGAATGAGAAAACCAAAGAAGAAATGGTCAACCATTTCTTATTCATACAATGATCTTAAAGCCCCGGTTAAACACCGTGACAATAAAAGCCTTATCTTCGTCACCAATCTTCTGTCTGATTGCTTTGATATGCATATCAATAGTCCTAAATTCCCGTCTCTGTCTAAAAGGATCATCGCTCTTACCATAAAGTTCTAAGGCAATTTCATCTTTGCTGACTATCTCTGGGGCCTTTGAAAACAATAAAGAGGCTACTAAAAATTCACCTTTAGTAAGATCAATCAGATCATTTCCTTTTTTAAGTACACGATTAGAATAATCAATGGTCAGTTCCCCAATTGTCTTAGTCGAACCACCAGTCGCTTTATACTGTGAGCGTCTAGCATGAGCATTAACTCGACTGATGAATTCATTCAAATCAAATGGCTTAGTTATATAGTCATCAGCTCCTTCATCAAGTCCATCTATTCTTTCCGAAATCAAAGTCTTAGCAGAAACAATAATAACCACCACATTGTCATTAGAATGCTTGGATCTAATAGCAGCTAAGACTTCCTTGCCTTGAATATTAGGAAGCATCATGTCCAGTAAAACCATGTTTGGTTTTTCTTCTTCAAAGCCTTTTAAAAAGCTTTCACCATCAGCAAAGGTCTTGACCTGATAACCGTTCTTGGTTAAGACTGTTTTGATGATATTAGCAATTTCTTCATCATCTTCGACTGAGTAGATTAAATACTTTTCCATTGGTTTTCTTCTTACTTATTATTATTCTACCTAAAAAGAAGGAAGACTTGTTAATTTTTTATTGGCAAGTCTACCTTTGATTCCTATTTCCAAATATCTAGCGTAAAAATAATGTTATATAAAAGCCACAAGGTAATACTATCAATCGAGGAAGGTTCACTGCTTTATATAGAACAATATTTGTTTTGAGATAATTATATTAGTTCACATACCAACTATAGTTATAATCTTGATGTATGAGCATATATTGCTTATTAAGCCGATAACTTAGGTTATGCTTTCAAAGCTGAATTGTCTTAAAAAGACAAAGCAAAAGAAATAAGCAGAGTAAGCTAAACCTAGCACTACATATTAGTTCTAAATCTTTCTTTGTTAAAAGAACTATCAAATGATTTGTATAAGTTGTTTTATTAGTTTCAGCTAGGCATATCAATAACAGTCGTACCTATTTTTGAGACTTTGTAACTAAAAAGAGCAGTATATTTATTGAAATAATTTTTCTCTCCAACTCAAATTTGGTTAGTTCATTGTCAGTGAAATAGTAATAATAGATTCCACCATCAAGAGGATCTGATGGCTGACCATAGTAGCACTTCTTTTCCTGATCATAAGTCAAAAAAGAGTAATCAATAAAAAACGGGCCAACATAATGATTATAACGAAACTCTACATCATTCTCAGAAATTTCATGGGGGCCCCAATCGGTTCCTGCCATTTTGCGGCAATGATAATATTTGCAGGCATTGAATTCGCCTTCTTTAAAATCACGATGAACCCATACTTCAAATATGGATTGCCCATTGTGAAATACGGTTCTAGAGTAGCTGTCATTAGCATAGTCAAGCTGAAATTGAACTGGTGAATTATAAGAACAATTAAAGTCTCTAAGCTTACCGTCATCGCCATAAAAATAGGATCCATCCAAATCCAAAGTGACGTTTGACGATTTCACTTCCTGGATAAAGGCATTGTAGTTTTCTTCAGCCATATGGCCATCATTGATTCCACATCCTGAAAGCAGAAGCAGAGAAGACAATAAGATAAGAACGGTTTTCCTCATTTTCTTTCCCTCCAGTTACTCTTAAAAATATTCATTCTGTTCTTTCAAAAACATTGGTCATATCCGTTGGCCTATCGATAACCGTAGTTCCAATGTTAGTTATTTTCCTTTTCTCGTACCAGTTTTGATCAGCAGATGAAGAGGTCTGCTTCCTGGCTATCTCAGTGATTTTGTTTCCCTGGAAATAATAGTAGACAGCCAAATCGTTTTTACAATACCAGTAATAGTCTTCAAAATTCTGATAGTAACAGTTCTCCTTGCTGTCATAGGACAAGTCAGAAAAAGAGGGAAACCAACCTGGGGTCAGAATGTAAACAAATGACACTGATTCATAAGCCGTCAATGGAGCCCAGGACCCAAGGCTTTTCGTATTTCTGGGGCAGAAATAATACACGTATTTGTCTGTGGCCGTTTCATTAGGAACCCATACGCAGTAATCGTAATAAGGATCTTCAGGCTTGATATAGGCATAACAGTCATTGGCAAAGTCAAACTGATATTTGCTTATCAGTCCCTGATAATTGTTCCAGTCCTTCCTAGTATCTTTGGTATAGCTTGTTTCAAGCTTTAAAGTAAAGTTGCTGGTCTTAAGCTCATTCACAAAGGAGTCATAGGCTTCCTCAGTCATCTTAGTACCGGTACTAGAGCATCCGGAGATTAGAAGCAGAGAACTGACAATAAGAAGACAAGATTTTTTCATTACACATTCTTCCTTACGCTTTTATTGAAATCATTATAGTCAAGCAATCGCTTCTGCCAATTGCCTGCTTAAGAAAAAATCAAGTAAGCGTGGGAAAATTGAATGTGATCGATTCCTATGTCTTTGGATTCGCTCCTACTAAAAACGAGGAGCCCCCTGTTTGTGGTTTCTCCTCATTTGTTTCTTAGTTTAAAAGATTAGGACTGATACTAAGCAAACTAATCTTCTTTAGCTTCTATTTCTAAAGTAAACCACATAGAAGAGTATCTGAACAAAGATATAAATGAAATCAAGATAAAGGTTATACGCACAGTAAATAGCTAAAGAAGTTGAATTATGGAAAGGATACAAAGAGGCCATACGTTTAACGTTATAAAAATCAATAGCGGTGACAACCAGAATAATCGAGAAGATAATGATATCAGTAATGATATAAATAGTTCCGGTATAATCAAAAACTGAAAACAAGGATAGTATTACAATACCCATCAACATTGAAAAGAGCACTGGTGTAATGACATTCAGGTTCTTCTTTGATAAGGTACCTATTAATCCGACCACTAAATAAGAACCAGCAGCAATAAAGAAAGAAATACAAAGTGTTTTGATAGCATCAGCATTGTTAATACCTTTTACCCAAAGAAAGACACTGGATAAGAGCCAACCTACTGAGATAGTGAATAAAAGATAGGAAACAATAGTCCAAGGCGTGTCTTTAGGGATAATTGGTAACCACATTACAAAAGAAGAAAAAAACATCAAAACGGATGCCGTAATAATGAACGCCCGATAACAATTATACAGGGCAGTATCATCACTCCCACAGCAGGCAATACAAAAATCCGGTAAAGTCAAAGCAATTACACCTGTCAGTAATAAGCCTAAGGCTAACCATAAAAGTACCTTGGACATTGAGAAACGGACTCCAAGATCTTTCTTGATGATTGTTTTGGGTTTAGGGCTGTCTTCATAGACATAGTATTCCATGTTTATTTCCTCCTACAAGGTGTCTTTATAGGCAGTATAAAAGACTAAAGTCTATTTTCAACCACAAAAAGAGAAAAGGCTTTAGTCTTTAATCATTTGAATTAGGATTGTTCAAAACTCCGCTTAGTTTCTTTTGACAGAAACAAAAAAGGCAAGAAGCTCTAGCTTCCTGCCTTACGTATTTAATTGTTTTTGCTTTTAGCAATAGCGACATAGTAGAGAATCTTAATGAAGATATAGATAAAGTCGACATAAAGCACATATGCACTATAGATTGCTAAGTTGGTATTGGAAGTAAAGGCGTTTACATCCGCTAATTGTTTAACATGTTTAATATCAAATCCTACTTGAAGAAGAATACAGGCGAAGACTACAAAATCAATAATCCAATAGACAAGTTCACTTTTCAGGAAGAAGTTAACTAAGGAGATAACAAGGCATCCTATCAACAGGGTAACAATGAATGGAATTAAGATACTGTCATTCTTAATGAAGGAAGCAATGATACCCATTACTACAAAGCACCCAGCAGTAGCAAAGAAGGCAATGGCAACAGTAGAGAGGAACTCTTTCTCATTAATGCTGAAGATCATAAGAAGAACATTGGATAAGAGAACCCCCATTGCTAATGTATAAATAAAGTAGAAGACTTTAGTAAACCAGGAATTCTTCCTGAAGGTCTTTACCCAGATGCCAATAGAGCAGACAAGAAGTAAGACAGCAGAAACAATGATTGATACTAGATAGACTGTATTCAATAAATCAAGGTTCTCAGTCCCGCAAGCCAAAATGAGAATATCCGGGAAAAAGAAAGCAACTAATCCGGTAATCAGTAATCCGAGGCCAAACCAAGCAATGACTCGACCCATTGAGAAGACAGCTTGCTTACTTTCTTTGATCGGTTTAGCTACTGTTTTTTCAGGTGTAAATGTGTTCATCCGAGTATTTCCTTTCTAAAAGGATTGTTCCTTTATCAACTAGCTTCTATTTTACCAATATTGGCATTCAAAATAAAAGACTGTTTCTTAATCAACTAAGCCCAAATCAACAATCATTAAGCCGGATTAGGAAGCATATTTGGATAAACAAAAAGTTTCTTCTTAATCATAGGAACCGGTTTGAAAGCGACTTTGTGTCTGATTTCATAGATAGCGCATTTCTTATCAGCCAAAGAAACAATGAAGCTTTCTTTGTAGCAAGGCAAAGCCAGTGTCAGTGGGAACATATGTTTCACAATAATATCTTTCTCGACTTTGTTCAAAGAGAATTCCTTCTCGGCATTCTTCAAAGCTCTTTTAGCATGGATGAAACCATGGAAACGATGTGACTTATCATGATCATGCCAATTATATAAGAAGAAGTCATGAAGCAAAGCTCCTCGGATTATGCTTCTAAGATCAACCTTTTTGATATGATGTTTCCTTATATAATTGACAGCCACATAAGCTACACCAATCGAATGATCAAAAGTAGTAACACCTTTATGCATCACAAAAGTCTGCTCAAGAAGCATATTCTTGGAAGTAAGAATATCTTGTCCTTCTTTAATGATCAAGTTAACAATTTCAGGATCGACTTTTTTTATTTTCATAGATAATCCTATCTATGAATATTTTAGCATGCACAGTTTAAGAGAAGTTAATTTAAGCAAAAAAAAGCATAGGGTATTTTTTTAAGTTATGGTGGTTATGAGATGAAAACTTATTTCAGGAAATAGTTTTTGAGATGTTTCGTATTTTACTGTTAGTTTTATAAAACACACTTTCTTAGTATCTATAAACACGTCCATTCAAGGTTCTACATAAACTAATAGATGAAAATAAAATTATTTTAGTCTTCTAGATGTAATCGCTTTAAAAAAGCGGTGGCTTAAAATCAAGTATCTTTTCATGCTCTAAATCAGGCTTACTCTGAAATTTTTCAACTAAAGAAATAAATTTTTGAGCCGCCGAAGAAAGCTTGGCATTGGTTTGCCAACACAAGAATAAGTTGCCTTGAATTCTTGGAACTATAGGTAAAACCACTGAATTTGGATTTCTTATAAAACGAGTTAATCCTTTCATTAATAGTGCAGTCCCAATCCCTTTAACTACAAAATCAGCTAAATTAGAGACATGCTGATCGGAATAAAGAACTTTCATTTCAAAATTTAATTTATGGCAAGCTTCCGCACACATCTGGTAAACCGTAGATCCTTGATTCATAACAATTAGATCACGGTTCTTTAAGTCGCTGATATGAATTGATCTATTATTGCTTATTGGGTCCCCTTTGGGAACCATAGCAATTAAAAAGTCTTCCATTGTGATAACCAGTATCATGTTGATATTATGGATTCTCTCTAGCTGGTTTTCTTTCTTGAATGTTATGATCATTTCCATTTTTGGCTGTGTCCTTCTTTTTATGCCTGGTATTCAGGTTCTGAACTTCAAAGCTTTCCTAAAAGAGAATTCCTGGGACGCCTTCTTCCTAGTTGCTACAGTTATCACTTTGTGTGGAGCCATGTCCGATTTTGGTGTTATGAAATTAGTTGGAGATGCTCTGCCCACTCTGAGCATGTGTATTATTCCTAAGCTAATGATCATCTGTGTCCTCACCTTTGTCTGTATAATCATTGATCCAGTATCTACTTCATTAGTTTCTATTCTTGGACCGATTCTTATCACCATCGGAGCTCTTTACCTTACTACTAATGCTATTGACCCCAATATGGCAAAGTTGATAATTTTAGCGTTCTCACTATGCTTATGTAATTGCTATATCTTGCCATTAGATACCGTTCCCTTAATCACTTATTCGAAAGGCCATTATTCGATGACAGAAATGTTTAAATGCACTATAATCCTACAGGTTTCCTTAACCATCTTAGTTTCTCTTTGGATTCCGGTAGTTGGATTAATGTTTGGATTGATCTAAAGAAAATCAAAGCATAAGAAAAGCCGTCTCATTCAAGAGGCGGCTTTTCTAGTAAACAGGATTTTAGATGTTTTCTAAGAGGGCTCTGAAGGTTTCAG
>JBAXZY010000035.1:0-14166 GCA_041670045.1 Bacilli bacterium
TCGCCGATTCTTTTCAAAAGAAGCGTATTAGTAAATGAGTCCGACTTTTAAAATCATAACTTTAGGCTGTAAAGTAAACTTTTATGAATCGGAAGCCCTAAGAGAATCTTTGATCAAAGATGGTTATCTTGAATCAAAGTCGGATAAAGCCGATTATTTCTTTGTAAATACTTGTGCTGTTACAAATTTAGCTGAAAGACAGGACTTGCAGAAAGTAAGATCAATAGCTAGACAATTTCCAGACAGCAAGATTGTCGTTTCTGGCTGTTCAAGTCAAATCCATAAAGCCAAATATCTAGCTATTAAGCAAGTCATTCAAGTACGGGGAACTTCGATTCGCTGTTCTTTTAATCCTCAATCCAAGAGTGATGATGTAAATCCTGATTCCCGGCATTTCAATTTCGAAGAAAGCTCCATTTATCAAAGCGAGTATCCGGTTAGGGCTTATATCAAGATACAGGATGGCTGCAATAATTTCTGTTCCTATTGTGTGGTCCCTTTTTCAAGAGGAAACAGCCGTTATCGAAAGCCGGCATCAATCATTAAGGAAGCCAAAGCTCTTTTAGATAATGGCTACCATGAATTGATCATCGGTGGTATCGATACAGGGTCTTATCATGATCCTGATAATGATTCCTATGATTTGACATCTCTTTTAAAAGATCTCTTGAATCTCAGTAGTAATCCTTACCGCATCCGTGTTTCTTCAATTGAAATCAGTCAGATTAAAGATGACTATATCAAGCTTTTCAAGGATCATCCCAATAAACTCTGCCCTCATTTTCATATACCGTTGCAATCCGGGTCAGATAGAATCCTGAAGCTGATGAATCGGAAATACTCTTTAGAGCAATATTTAGGAAAAGTGGCCGAAATAAAGTCATTGCTTCCATTTGCTGCTTTATCAACCGATATCATCACCGGTTTTCCAACGGAAACCAATGAGGATTTCTTAGCCACTTATGATGCCGCTAAGAAAGTAGGTTTTATGAGGATTCATGCTTTCCCATATTCTCAAAGACCATTTACCGCTGCCGGTAGAATGGCAAACCAAGTTGATGTTTCCGTTAGAAGGGAAAGGGTTAAGAAGCTTCTTTCTTTGTCCGATGAATTAGAAAAGCAATATTTGGCTTCCCTTAAAGGACATGATTTAGAGATCTTAATTGAACATCGTGGAGAGAACAACACCTACTCCGGTTACAGTGAGAACTATCTTCCGCTAAGTATCAAATCCAAGGAGGATGTCTTTAATACTTTTGTAAAATACAAAGTTTGTTGATTTACCTTCAAGCAAATAATATAATTAGTAACGTGTTTTGGGGCTGTAGCTCATCTGGAAGAGCATCTCCTTTGCAAGGAGAGGGTAGCGAGTCCGAATCTCGTCAGCTCCACCAAACTGTTCAAAAGACGCACACTCATTTGATGATAGTATCAAAAGGGCGATTTGCGTTAAGGCATGAATAACTAAGCTGAGTAAGCTTAGTATCAAGAAAGCCATTATAGAAAGAGAGTCGAAGAGGCTCTTTTTTTGTGAGTGGACATTTCCACTCAACCCGCCACCTTCGTCGGTGGGAGATAAGCCATTGAATAATCGGGTCCAGGGCACTTTTATGAAGTTCATGTCAGGCAATGGCAAATGAAGTACGTGTGTATGTACATGTGTACTTGATTATGTACATTTAATTTTGTATTATGTTAATGGAGGTAAAAAAAATGCCAATAACCAATGCGACCGAACTCAGGAAAAAACTATTCGAAACTATCGGCAACGTCATCGAATACAACGAACCTGTCACCGTAAATACCAAAAAGGGCAATGCGGTAATCATCAGCGAATCAGACTACAATGCGATGATGGAGACCATCTACATCATGTCACAGCCGAAATTAGTCAAGAATATCAAAGACGGGGAAAAGGAAAATCCTGAGAAGATGAAGGCCTACGACCCCTCGGAGAAATGGTGATGTGGGACGTAAGGCTAACCAATAACGCCGAAAAGGACAAAAAGCTGCTTAAGCAAGCTGGACTTGAGAACAAGGCCAAAAAGCTTTTGGACGTTCTATCGCTTAATCCATACCAGAATCCGCCATCATATGAGAAACTGTCAGGTGATCTAACTGGGTATTATTCTAGAAGGATAAACATCCAGCATCGATTGGTTTATAGAATCGATGAAAGCAAGCACATGGTCATCGTCCATGCGATGTGGTCACATTACAATTGAAGCCCAATGTTCGAGTACGGGAATAATTTGGCCCACCAAACTGGTCAAAAGACGCACACTCATTTGATGATAGTATTGAAAGGGCGATTTGCGTTAAGGCATGAACAAGTAAGCCTATATAAAAAGAGAGTCTTAAAGGCTCTCTCTTTTCGTGAGTAGAGATTTCAACTCAACTAGCCACTCATGGTTTTAATAAGCTATTAAATAGATGGGCAAGCCCCCCTTTTTTATAAAGGTTAGATACCAAGAAAGAATTGAAAATTGGGGACTCTTTTTTAGAATCTTAAAAACTACTATCTCAAATAATACGAGATTTAAGAACCAAGTTAGTGCAGTTCTGAATTCCTAAAGAGCTATAGAATTTATCATGAGCAGCATCATTGATTGCAATCAATTGACATAAGAAGGCACCTTTGTCTTTAGCTCTTTTCATAGCTTCCGTAAGAAGAGCTTTACCATAGCCTTTTCTTTGATAGGCTTTAGCAATTACGATTTCATGTAAATCAAAGACTAAACCATCCTCATACTGTTCTAGATATCCCATTTCAAAGCCAACGACTTTCTGATTCAACAAGATCATTAATGAAAGTGAATCTTCTTTCGTAATGGCTTCATGGATACGTCTAAAGGCTTTATCATAAGTCCAATTGGTTTTCTCAGTGATATTAAAGTACTCGACAAATAATTTTACTGCTTCATCAATATTAGATTCCTTTAATTCTACAAATGATAAATTGTTCATATATTTTTCCATGCTAACATTCTATCACGGCAAGCATAAACGAAAATTGGAAATCAAAAGCAAGTTCAACGGACAACATTTTTGTTCTTATATAAATTCAATTTAAAAATAGGCAAATGGAAAAGTCGTCCTTTTCTTCAACACCTACTTCTTTGGTGTTTTGTCTTTTGATTCCAGCTGACTCCAAAGGATAGTGGCAATCTGAAGAGGAATACCCATAAAGAAAATATACCAGAGGCCGGCCAAATCAATATTGATATAAATGAGGTTGACGTAAACAGCTGTCAAAAGGGTCCAAACTAAGATAGAGACAATGATGAAGATGTATTTGTGTTTTCCCCAAATGCCATTGAAAATCAAAAGAATGATTGCACTGACAGGAAGAGCGTAGATGAAAATAGGATAACAGTATTCATGCCTGAATACTAAAAGAGAAATATAAATAATTAAAGCAATGATCCAAACCGGAATCACAGCTAACAAAGTAATGACCGTTTTGTTTCGATAATTAAGGCTCTTCTCTTCCTTAGCATTTGTGACAATCTTCGCAGCATCAGGTTTAATGATATCGTTAAGAGTAACACCATATAAATCACAAAGCCTGGACAAAGTTTCGATGTCAGGCAGAGCATCTCCGTGCTCCCATTTCGATATGGCCTTATCTGAATAGTTTAACTGCTGAGCCAATTCGCTTTGCGTAAGGCCCTTGGCTTTTCTCAGTTCAGTAAGGTTGGCGGCTATGGTTAATTTCATTTCCATACCTTTATCTTACCATATTTCTAGCCATAATCTACTATTAAGAGAGCCAATAATAGGAGGGTGAAAAATAAGAGAGTCGACTCTAAAATGCCGATATTGTGGGTAAATAACATTATCTAATGTTTAGATAGCCTATGTCATATACTTATTTAGTCAATTATCACAGGACTATACACATGAAAGAAGCTGAATCACCTAAAACGGTTTATTACACGGATGAATTGAATGACGAGTTTTCTTCCGCCAAGATTAAGACTAAGAAAATTGGCGATGATTACAAGTATATTCACACTAGTGTATTCAAAAAAATTACTCATTTCTTTTGGTACAGAATCGTTATGACTCCGATTGCTTTTCTCTATCTAAAACTTAAGTTCCATCACCAAATCATTAATCGTCAGCTTCTCAAAGGCAAGAAGAAAGAATCCTATTTCCTCATTGGCAATCACACCCAAGCTACCGCTGATGCCTATATTCCTTCGTTTCTAGCTTTTCCAAAAAACTGTTATTGCATCGTTCATGCTAACAACGTCTCCATGCCTGTCTTAGGAAAAATCACCCCTTCTCTTGGTGCTCTTCCTCTTCCTGCTACTTTAAAAGCCACCCGAAATTTTCTTTCCGCCATTAAGACCCGTGTCAATGAAAACAAAGCTATAGTCATTTATCCTGAAGCTCACATCTGGCCCTATTGTACTTTCATCCGTCCCTTCAAAAGCAATGCCTTCCATTATCCAGTCTCCTTAAATAAACCCGTCTACTGTTTCACTAACACTTATCAGAAAAGAAAAAATGGGAAAACAAAAATCGTAACTTATATTGATGGTCCTTTCTATCCGGATAACAATCTAGATAATGTTGATGCTAAAGAAAAATTAAGAGATGAAGTCTATGAGACGATGTGTAAGGAAGCCTTACACAATACGGTTGAAGTCATTCATTATGAGAGGAAGAAAGACAATGGTTAATATTCTCTTCTGCGGAAATAGTCTAGTCTTTGATGGAATTCTTACCACGACTTTATCAATGCTTTTAAGAACCACTTCAAAAGAACCTTTCTGCATCTATCTATTCACCATGGATAAAACCGAACTCAAAGACAGTTTCACCCCCATCTCAGAAGACCAAAAAATTCTTTTAGAGAACACGGTTAAAAAATACAATTCTGAAAATCAGGTCATCAAATTTGATGTCACAGAATTATACAATCAGGAATTCAAGGGCTGCCCAAATGAGAAAGCCTATTGCTCCCCTTATACCCTTATCCGTTTACTGGCTTCCTTGATTCCCTCAATCCCGGACAAGATTCTCTATCTGGACTGCGACCTGATGTTTAACCGCGACATTCATCTTCTCTATGATTACGATATCGATAACTATGAATATGCCGCCAGCAATGACCACTACGGTAAATATCTGATTCGTCCCACCTATATCAATGCCGGGGTCTTATTGCTGAATATGAAACTGATCAGACAGAATCATTTGATGGAAAAAGCCCGTGGCTTTTTAAAGAAAAAGAAATTCCTCTTTGCCGATCAGACAGCCCTAATCAAATCAACCACTAAAAGAAAGCTTCTTCCCCAGAAATTCAATGATCAGAAATTTCTTCATAAACATACCGTCATCCGTCACTTCAGCAAGCGTCTCTTCTACCTCCCATACCCTCATACTGAAAACATCAAGCAATGGAACATTGCTAAAGTACATGAAAAATTCCATTACCATCAATTCGATGATATTTACGAAGTCTATGAAAGTATTAAGAAACAGGAAGCTACAAAATGAAAAAAGAAATAATTCCAATATTCTATTCCACTGATGACCGCTTCGTCAGATACACCGTTGTCTCACTGAAATCATTGATTGAGAACGCCAATCCCAAAAGAGAATATGTCATTCATATCCTGAATGCCGGTCTTTCCAATGAGAATCAGGCTTTGTTAAGTGAATTGAATAACAAACAGTTTGAAATCGTCTTTTCGGATGTCAGAGACCATCTGGCTGAATTATCTTCCCTCCTTCCTATCCGTGACTACTACACCAAGACTACTTATTACCGTTTCTTCATTGCCGAAATGTTCCCTAATTATAAGAAAGCCATCTATCTTGATAGTGACACCATCGTCCTAGGCGACATCTCTAAACTATTTGACACCAACATTTCCGACTTCTATGTGGGAGCCTGCCATGAACAGGTCATGATTCAGGAACCTATCTACGGCAAATATGTGGAAAGCGCCTTAGGCATCTCCCGTATGTCTTACTTCAACGCCGGGGTTCTATTGATGAATCTGGATTTATTCCGGGAGAAGGAAGTCCTGAAAGAGTTTTCGAAACTGCTTTCGAAATATACTTTTGTTGTCACCCAGGATGAGGATTATCTGAATGTTATCCTTAAGGATCACATTTATTGGCTGGATCAGAGCTGGAATGCTGAGACTTTTAAAGCCATCCCTGTTAAAGACAAAGACTTAAAAATCATCCATTATGTCATGGTCAATAAGCCTTGGCACTACCCGGATTGTATGCTGAATGAGTATTTCTTTAAGTATGCTAAGCAGACCACCGTCTATCCTTTGATTGAAAAGGAAATGGATTCCTATTCGGTTGAGCAGAAAGCCAATGACCAGAAATCAATTGTAGCTTTAGCTGAAACTGCCAAAAAAGAAACCATCCGTGAGGATTCCTATTTTAAGATCTTAAGCAAAGGCATGGCCGATGATCGAATTGATATACTTCTGAAGATTAAGGAATATGAATTTGAAGGTAAGTTTGATAAAGACGTTGAAAACGATCCCCCGACCAAGACTTTGCTTCCGAATGAGATTGATTATCTCCGTAAAAGCTTCAAAGACAAAACTAAATCCAAGGTGGCTTTCATGGCGGCTAGAGTCTTCATGCATTACCTCCTCTTGTCCAAGAAGATGATCATCAAAGACATAGTCGGCGAAGAAAACTTCCAATCCTTGGATAGTGGTGCCATCATCACCTGCAATCATTTCAATGCTTTTGATTCCTTTGCCATCCAAATGGCCTATGAAGGTGCCAACCAATCCAAGAGAAAATTCTACCGTGTGATCCGTGAAGGGAACTATACTTCTTTCCCGGGTTTCTATGGCTTCATCATGCGTAACTGCAATACCCTTCCTCTTTCCAGCAATTTAGAGACTCTGAAGAAGTTCATCAAAGGCACTGATGAGTTATTAAAGGAAGGCAACTTCATTCTTTTCTATCCGGAGCAGAGTATGTGGTGGAACTATCGAAAGCCAAAGCCTTTAAAGCCCGGTGCTTTTAAATTTGCAGCTAGAAACAAGGTTCCTGTCCTTCCCTGTTTCATTACTATGGAAGACAGTGACATCATCGGTGAGGATGGTTTCCCGGTCCAGGAATATACGATCCATATCCTCAAACCTATCTACCCTAAAGTCGAACTCGATGTTCAGGAAAATGAAGACTACCTCAGAATTGAAAACTATAACGCTTGGAAGAAAGTCTATGAATCCAATTATAAAGAGCCTTTAAGATATCTATATCCAGCAAAGGTTTCACTTTAACTAAAAAAGTCAGTTTTAAAGCATTGTTTCGTTGGTTCCATCTTTCTAATTTAAGACTGACTATTTTTAGGTTTGTTGAAAAAAGGCCAATATGGCGATATAATAATTCGCTTTACAAAGGGAAATAAACAATTGAAAAAGTATTTCATCGTTTCCGATATTCATTCTTTTTATAATCCTTTAATCAACGGATTGAAAAAAGCCGGTTTCGACAAGAATAATGAAAACCATATCCTAGTAGTGGCAGGAGATCTTTTTGATCGAGGCGATGATTCTTTGAAAGTCTACAATTTCATAACTGCTTTACCCGTAGAAAGAAGAATTCTCATTCGGGGAAATCACGAGGATATGCTTTGTGATATCTGCGATAGAGGCTATTTAGAAGACTTCAACAATTATAACGGTACTGACAGTACTATCTTTCAATTATTAGACGTAGAGAGAAATCCAGTCTTACATGAAAAGAAAGCTTTCTATACCTTGATGGATAAGTTCAAAGAAACCGGAATCTACGAATGGATCAAAGGACCCGAGTGGCAGGATTATTTAGAATTAGGCAAATTTCTGATTGTTCATTCCTTTTTCCCTTTACATGATTCAGGAAGGGATTCTATCTATAATCAGGATTATGAATCCTTATCCTATTTCCCCTCTTGGAGAAAGTTTCCCTCTAACAGCATTAGCTGGCAAGAATCCCGATGGGGTTGTCCATATGAACTCTTTGAACATTTCTTTGTGACGGAAAGAAAGCAAGGAAAAGTCTTAGTTTGCGGTCATTGGCGGGTTCAGGATTTTCATTTAAAATATGAAAACACGGTTAATGACAGTCACCTGTATTGCCAAAAAGGTTTGATTGGATTAGATGCCTGCACGGCTGTAACTTCAAGAACGAATGTCTTAGTCATTGAGGACGGGACTTTTAAATGCTTTGATGGTGAAAACCAAAAAGAATTAAATCCCGATTAACCTTTTTCTTCAAAATCAGGCCAGCAATCACCTTGAAGATACTATTGATTAGAAGAGATATGATTTGAATTATAACTATGGTCTCATTATAATGTGATTAGGTTTTCAAAAGTGAAAACCATTAAGGACACAAATGTTAACTAGACAAGATAAGCAAAACATTTATGGCCTGCTGACTCAAAGCTTTCCAAAGAATACCAAGATTCCTTTAGCTAAAGTTGCTCTTTATCTAAAAGAACAGGGTCTGAATTACGAAGAATTCGGTTATATAAAAATGAAGTCACTCTTATGTGACTTGAGCGAATTCCTCGAATTAAGCGTTGAGCAAAACGGCAGCCATAAAAATGAGAGTGTGATTATTCACGATTTTAATGATGGTATGAAAAACAACAATTCTTCTAAAAAAGCCGGTTCTTCAAAGGCAGCCAAAAAAAGCCTGCCTTCCAAAGGAAAAGTTCTAACTCCTTTAGAGAAGAAGAAAATCCAGGTTTCCCTTTTGGATTCATTTGATCCAAATATCGATTACCCTTTAGCCAAGGTCAGTAAAGCCTTGTTGGATCAAGGAATCAACTACCGCGACTACGGATTCTCCAAAATGAAGACTTTTATGAGCAATCTGCCTGAGGTTTTATCTCTGACTCAGATTAATCATAAAGGAATTCTAGAACCCACTGCCCGGGTCTTACCTTTCGCCCCCAATAAACCTATTGAAGAAAAGCCTTTTATCGATCCTCATCCAGCCCCTTACCGAAAAATAACTCCTTCCAGAAATAGTTACGAGAATAAGGGTAAAGCCGTTTCTAATACTGAGCCTTTAGAAAAAACAGTTGAAGAAAAGAAGCCGGCTAAATTCGCCTATCCTGATGGCAAAGACATCTTTGTTCCGGATAAGCTTTTATTATCCGTCAAAGAGACAACCAACCTGGGATTAGAAGATTCCAGCATCGCTAAGCTCATAACTAAGAGCTATGAGGATGCTAAATCAGCTGACAAAATCACCTGTCGTGATGACTCACTGATTTTCCCCGTTTCTTTTAAGGCCACCAATGGTGATGATATCATCGGCTCTATCAAGAAAGCCGCTCCTAATTCTTCTCTTCCTTACTTCCTCAATTTCATTGGCTCGGATAAAGAAAAGCCAAAAGATGCCTTACGTAAGGACATCTTCTTCTCCGATTTTGAAGAACAGATCGGCTATTTAGCTGATATTGCCATCAAAGAAGACTGGTGCTACCGTCATTCCAAAGACAAATACATCATCCTGAAGATCTATCTGCAGTATACGTATTACCGTCTTTTATCTCAAAACCAGGTCTTAGTTGATAAAACCTCGGGCTTTGCTTGCTTCAATACAGGTTTGATGACTAATGATTTCCAAAGCATCTATGCCGTCATGATGGTCAACCAAGACAAAAACATTGATGCTAAGTATATCTTCCAAGGTTTCACAATCTCAGCAAGTCAGGGCATCGGAAAAATCATAGTCGAACATTTCAATCCACTTCCTAAGAAAGCCGTCTATGTTCAAAACGTTGATGAGATTGTCTATGACTCAGCTAAGGATCTTCACACAGACTACCAGCATATCATCTTCGATAACTTGGATCGTTTCCCAATTAAGTTCCTGAAGAATGTCGTCATGGCTTTCCCCAAAGCCAAGGACATCCTCAATGACATCATCCATGAAAACAATGAATATCAGAAGAGCCGTCTATATGAGGAACTGGAAGACCAGATCAAAGAAAATGATCTGCTTTTCACTCTCATCCATGCTTCACTGGATTCTGCCATTAAGAGCAGCATCAACTGCGTCAACTATGATTATAGGATGGCACTGCCGTCTTTCTTCCCCACTAGAAACGTCATGTCAATGATGCTTCCTTTGGTTTTTGATCATGGCGAAGGAGTCGAAGCTGTCTTATTGGTTGAGAAAACACCTAGTGGAAATTATCAAGGACAGACCATGCTGACTTTGAAGATGTGCTATGTCAATGCCCGTTTGATTGGTCCTTTAGATAACACTTTCCTGAAAGCCTACGACATCGAAGATTAAAAAAAGCGGAAGCCCCAAGGCTTCCGTTTTCTTTTTCACTTCTTTTCCTGATGACGGACATAGAAGGAGAGGACATCAATATCGGAAGGGTGGACGTTAGTGATGCGGCTAGCTTCTCCTAAGGTTTTAGGTCTTAAGAGAGTAAGTTTTTCTCTTGCTTCCAAGGATAATCCATCCATATGCTTATAATCAAGGCCATCTGGCAGAAGAAGACTTTCGTAGCCTTTTCTTCTTTCAGCTTCCTTCCTTTCGGCAATGATGTAACCTTCATACTTGATTTCAGTCTCGATCTTAAACTGTTCCCCTTCATCAAGCTCAGGCAGGAAATCAACACACTTTCTAAGTTCACTGTATTTGACGTTCTGTCGGCGCATAGTAAGTTTTAGGTTCTCGTTTCCGTTAGGTTCATTGAAGCCAAGACTTAATAGATATTCACGGATTTTTTTATTAGAAGCAATCTGATGTTCTTCCAAGGTTTTGATAGTGTTGAAAATAAGGACGTTACGATTGTTGAGTCTATCGAATCGGTCCTTAGGGACCATTCCGATATCGTAGCCCTTCTGAATCAGCCTTGTATCGGCATTATCGTTTCTTGTAATCAGGCGGTACTCAGATCTTGAACTTAACAGACGATAAGGTTCATGAGTGCCTTTAGTGACAATATCATCAATCATGATGCCCATATAGGCTTCGTCTCTTCCTAAAGTGAAAGGAGCCTTTCCAAGAATCCATAAGGAGGCATTGATGCCGGCCATCAATCCTAAGGCGGCAGCTTCCTCGTAGCCGCTGGTGCCGGCTATCTGACCGCAGACATATAAGCCGTCAAAGCCTTTGACCCTCATGGTGTGATCTAGCTGGCTGGGTTCAACGGCATCGTATTCAATGGCGTAGGCATACTTCAAGAAGACAGCTTTCTCAAGTCCTTTGAGAGAATGGACCATCTCCACCTGAATGTTTTCAGGCATGGAAGTAGAGAAGCCTTGTAAGTAGCAGGATGAGAATTCAATGCTTTCAGGTTCCAAGAAAAGCTGATGTCGCTTCTTATCGGCAAAACGAACGACCTTGTCTTCAATAGAAGGACAATAACGCGGTCCGACACCTCTGACAACGCCACCATACATGGCCGAGTCTTTCAAATGGGCTCGAATGATTTCATGGGTATGTTCGTTAGTATAAGTCAGATGGCAGGGCAGCATATCCTTCTTTGGCAAAAACCAGGTGGTATCATAGGAAAAAGCATTATGGCCTTCATCGCCTTCTTCGATTTCCAAGACTGAATAATCGATGCTTTTAGGATCAAGTCTAGGCGGTGTCCCGGTCTTTAACCGAATCATGTTGAGACCTAAATCAGAGATTGATTTAGACAAACCATGACTGGATTTTTCACCATCAGGTCCTTCATCTTTAGCAACATGTCCTCGTAAGGTTCTAGCCTCCATATGAGTGCCGGTAGCTAAAACAATGGCTTTGCAGCTGATGAAAGTCCCATCATCAAGAAGAATGCCCTTAGCTATCTTGTTCTCAACAACAACCCTTTTGACTTCATGTTCGATAATGTCGAGGTTATTAAGGGTCAGCAAAAAGTTCTGAACATTGCGGGGATAGCCGCGTTTATCTTCCTGGGCTCTGAAGCATCTGACGCCAGGTCCTTTGGAAGTATTCAAAACCTTCATTTGGAGAATGGAGCCCTTCATATCGGCTAGTTTCCCCATTACTCCACCTAAGACATCCATCTCCCGGACAACGATTCCTTTGGCTGAACCACCGATAGTGGGGTTGCAGGCCATATTAGAAACCATTTTAAAATTGAAACAGACCATCAAAGTCTTCATACCTAAGGTGCAGGCGGCATTGGCGGCTTCAACGCCGGCATGCCCGCCGCCGACAACAATCACATCATAATAAGAGGACGGTGTTTTGATTAACATAATTTTATCTTTTAACCTATTGAGCCAGCCATGTCGAACTTAATCAGCTGATTGAGTTCAACAGCATATTCCATCGGCAGTTCTTTGCTGAAAGGTTCAAGGAATCCCATCACAATCATCTGAGTGGCACTGGCTTTTGATAACCCTCGACTCATCAGATAATAGAGCTGTTCCTCATTGATTTTGGACACACTGGCTTCGTGTTCAAGATAAGAAGAGGCGTTGGAGCAAACATTGGAAGGTATGGTATCAGAATAGGAATGGTCATCAAGTATCAAGGTATCGCATTCCTCATGGGCTTTGCTATTAGTGGCGTTAGGAGAAATCTTAATAGTCCCTCGGAAATTAGCATTGCCGCCATCACGGCAAATGGATTTGGAGATAACAGTCGAGGAAGTGTCTTTTCCAAGATGAATCATCTTGGCTCCGGTATCCTGGAACTGGCCTTGTCCGGCAACAGCGATGGAAATCGTTGAGCCACGGGCCCGATCACCTTTTAAGATACAGCAAGGATATTTCATGCAAAGCTTGGAGCCGATGTTCCCGTCCACCCATTCCATCAAGCCATCTTCATCAACCGTGGCTCTTTGAGTGACGAGGTTGAGAATGGAGTTAGACCAGTTTTGAATAGTGGTATAACGCATCTTGGCTCTCTTGCCGACAAAGATTTCAACAATAGCGGCATGAAGACTTTCCTGGGAGTACATCGGAGCGGTGCAGCCTTCAACATAATTAAGCTGAGCATCATCATCAACAATAATCAAAGTCCTTTCAAACTGACCCGAACGTTTGTTATTGATTCTAAAGTAGGATTGAAGCGGTTTTTCAAGTTTGACACCTTTAGGTACATAAATGAAACTGCCACCTGACCAAACAGCTGAATTCAAAGCAGCGTACTTATTGTCAGTAGGCGGAACAAGTTTGCCAAAATATTTTTTGAAAATCTCAGGGTAGAGTTTTAGACCAGTATCAGTATCTAAAAAAATGACGCCTTTGTCTTCCACTTCTTTCAGCATATTGGAATAAACGGCTTCACTTTCATACTGAGTAGTAACACCACTTAAGAATTTCTGTTCAGCTTCCGGTATGCCTAATTTTGAGAAAGTATTCTTTACGGTAGAAGGAACATCCTTCCAATTGGTGGCAATATTATCGCTGACTTTGGTGTAATAAGTGTAATCCTGAAAATTGATGAAATCCAAAGAGGGTCCAAAAGAAGGCTGATGATGGTTGAAGAATTCATGCAGTGATTTCAGTCGGAAGTCGAGCATGAACTGAGGTTCATGCTTAATCTTAGAGATTTCGCGGACTGTGGATTCATCTAAGCCTTTAGGTGTTTTGTAAATGGCGATATCCTTATCCTTGAATTCAAACTGAGACCGATTGTCTTTATCGAATAAATCTTTGCTGTCATCACTCATGTTTCTTATCCTCCTCTTCTAAAGCCTTCTTCAATCCACGCCAGGAAATATTGGCGCAGGTGATTCTCGAGGGCTGACGATTTACAGTGGCAAAACAAATGGCGTCGCCTAAGATATTCTCATCATATGGTTTATCAGCTAACATCTTATTGAATTCATCCATCATCTGCATGGCTTTAGAAACACTTTGTCCCTTGATCATCTCCGTCATGATGGAAGTAGAAGCGGTTGAAATAGCACAGCCTTTGCCATGCCATTTGCAATCCGAAATGATTCCGTCCTTCACTAAAACCTGAATGTAGATATCATCAATGCAGGAAGCCGAATCCATATGGATGGTTATGTATTTAGGATCATCCACCTTTTCGAAATTACGGGGATTCTGATAATTGTCCATGATGATTTCTCTCATCAGGGCCGGATCATTAATTGAAAAAGACATCTAAGAAATCCTCCGCATGTTTACAGGCTTCAATCAAAGCCTTGATATCGTCTTCATCATTGTAGAAATACAAAGA
>JBAXZY010000036.1:0-14122 GCA_041670045.1 Bacilli bacterium
GAAACCAAATCCTTGACGAACTTGAATTCCTTATCGCCGATAACCTGCGGAACCATGATGGAAGCAAGAATATGAACCTTCTTGCCACCCTTGTTGAGAGTCTCTTCGGCTCTTAAAGCAGCATTAATGACAGCCTTAGCCTGCATTCTGCCGATTTCAGGATAGACGACATCAAGACGGCAGCCACGTAAGCCCATCATCGGGTTAGTCATATGGAGTTCAGCAATACGATTCTTGACGGCATCGACAGTCTTACCAGTCTTCTTGGCAAGATCTTCGATATCCTCTTCCTTCTTAGGAAGATACTCATCAAGCGGCGGATCAAGAAGTCTGACATTGATGTTGACGCCACCTAAAGCGAGATACATCTTGTAGAAATCATCTTCCTGATAAGTTTCAAGCTGAGCAAGATACTTTTCTCTCTCTTCAGTAGTATTGGAGAGAATCATTTCCTGCATCATGATGAGACGATCCTTGCCTCTGAACATATGCTCAGTACGGCAGAGACCGATGCCCTTAGCACCGAACTTGACGGCGTTGGCGGCTTCTTCAGGAGTATCAGCATTAGCAAAGACATTCATCTTGGCATACTTATCAGCCCACTTGAGGACCTTTTCGAAATTGCCAGAGATAGCCGGTTCTTCAGTAGCAACAGCGTTGCCATAGACTTCACCGGTAGAACCGTTGATAGCAATGATATCACCTTCGTGATAGACCTTGCCACCTAAGGTCATAGTCTTGTTCTTCTCATCGATGACAGCTTCACCGCAACCAGTGATGCAGGTCTTACCAATCTGACGAGCAACAACAGCAGCGTGAGAGGTCATACCGCCACGGGCAGTTAAGATGCCGGAAGCAGAGACCATACCACCTAAATCTTCAGGAGAGGTTTCAGCTCTGACAAGAATCTGCTTAACATTCTTATCCTTAGCTAAATTGGCCTGAGCCTGTTCAGGAGTGAAGACGATTCCACCGACAGCGGCACCCGGAGAAGCCGGATTACCATGTCCGATGACAACAGCCTTCTTAAGTTCAGCGGCAACGAAAGTAGGATGTAAAAGCTGATCAAGTGAACGAGGATCAACTCTTAAAACAGCTTCCTGTTCATTGATGAGTCCTTCCTTGACCATATCAGTAGCGATCTTTAAAGCGGCAGGACCAGTTCTCTTACCATTACGGGTCTGGAGGAAGTATAAGATACCGTCTTCAACGGTGAACTCAAAATCCTGCATATCCTTATAATGATTCTCAAGTTTCTCAGCGGAATCCACAAGCTGCTTGTAGATCTTAGGCTGCTGAGCCTTTAAGGCATCAATGTGAAGAGGAGTTCTGATACCGGCGACAACATCCTCACCCTGAGCATTGATTAAATACTCGGCGAAGATCTGATTAGCACCGTCAGTAGGCTGACGAGTGAAACCAACACCGGTTCCCGACTGATCGTTCATATTACCAAAAGCCATCATCTGGACGTTGACAGCAGTTCCCCAAGAATAAGGGATGTTGTTCATCTTTCTGTAGAGATTAGCTCTCTCGTTATCCCAAGAATGGAAAATGGCCTTAACAGCAGTCATTAACTGAATTTCAGGATCAACAGGGAAATCTTCTCCGAACTTCTGCTTGTAATAAGCCTTATACTTGACGATTAAACCCTTGAGTTCATCGACAGGAATATCCTTATCATTCTTCAAGCCAAGACGAGTCTTGACTTCATCAAGCATAGCATCCATATCATCACGAGGCAGACCCTTGGCGATGTTAGTGAACATTAAGATGAAACGTCTGTAGCAATCATAAGCAAAACGTTCATTGTTAGTTCTCTTAGCAAGAGCTTCGACAGTCACATCGTTTAAACCTAAGTTAAGAATAGTATCCATCATACCAGGCATAGAGACTCTGGCGCCGGAACGGACAGATACAAGTAACGGATTAGGTCCCTTTCCGAAAGTCTTCTTGCTTCTGGCCTGAAGATCCTTCAGGGCAACATTAATCTGCTTAGCAAGATTAGTCGGAATCTTCTTACCGGAATCGTAGTAAAGAGTGCAAGCTTCGGTAGTGATAGTGAATCCATCAGGAATCTTGATTCCGATGTGAGTCATCTCAGCTAAACCAGCTCCCTTACCACCGAGAAGCGGCTTTCCTAAACCGTAGGCATCTTTGAAGGCGTAAACGTACTGACCAGCTTTGTAGTTGGTCTTCGGCTTCTTTACAGAAACCTTCTTGACAGTCTTTTTGGTTGTCATTAGTCCTCCCATTAAAATAAATAGGGTTTTTCCCTTTAGACATTCTAGCATAAGAACCTTAGAAATGTGTAGAAAAACAAAGCACTTCTTTGTTTCCTTTTTCCTAAAAGAAAAAACCTGGTTGTTTTTCCTTTGATGGAAGACAATTTGTGCTCCCTAATTGCAATGCCAAATAATGGCTAAATAAAAAAGATTACTTAATTTCAAGAGTTAATTTTTGATTAAAAAAATTAGTTTTTGGTTTTATTTGAAGCCTGAAATAAATATGAAACATTCACTTGTAATCGCAAAAAGTGCCAAAAACACTACATAAAGTAAAATGCCCTAATTGTAATTTAAAATACTACGTGGGTTAGACTTATTGAAAATTGTAGTTGCTTTTTTATTTACAATTTTTTATAAACCTTTTATAATGATAATTACAAACCGATAGTATTTGTACAAGCAAAATCAAGGAATTATTAAAATTATCTCGTTGCTTTGAGACAACATTCGGTTCTTGTATCAGGAATAATTAGAGGGGTTATTTATGAACAAAAGAAAGTACGAATTCGCTTTAGAGCTTAACCGTGAAATGCAGACTGCTCCGTTCTCAAAAATTTCTATTTCTGATATCTGCGATAATATGAAGTGCTCCCGTCAGAGTTTTTATTATTATTTTGATGCAATCGATGATTGCTTAGCTTACTTTGTAAAGGAATCCTTCAAAAACCAGATCAAGGAAGACTATCTCATTTCTGATATTTTCAATTATTTTGAGAACAATACCAAATTTGTCTCCATCTGCAATTCAGACTCGGCATCAAGAACAATCTTCTGGGATGGTTTATATGCCTATGTTAAGAAAGTACTTGATTTAGTCTATTCCAAAAACATTGTTGAATATTTAGCTCTTTATGCTGAACAGAAGGACGCTATTACTAGCTTCTATGTAGCCGGTATTCTGGAAGAAGCCCGTCTTTATGTCCTGAATAACCATCTTCCTACCAAAGACAAATGCATTGCTTACTGCAAAGCTATCTTAGGAACTGGTGAGGATATGCGTAATACGGTTCTAAGATTCAACCGCTAATATCAATTGCTTCTAAAGCCTGGTTTCATTGCCAGGCTTTTATTATGGGTAGGAATCAATTTTGTTCTATAATTAGTTCAGTTGGAGGATTACATAATGGGTGACATCAAAGAAGACGGGTTTGAGTTTCAGGCACCGACCAGGATTATTTACCGACCTCAAGGGGTATCTCTTATCGGTTCTATTATTAAAGAGGACTATGGCTTTAATAAAGTTGTCCTTATTTATGGTGGTAAATCCCTTAAGCAGAACAAAGTATATGATACTGTTATCAAAGCATTGAATGATTCTCAGATTGCTTTTAAAGAATATGGTGGAATATTAGCAAATCCTGATGTTGAAGATGTAAAGAAAATCAACGCCATTATAAATGACTTTCATCCCGACTTGCTTTTAGCTGTAGGTGGTGGATCAGTCTTAGATACTGCTAAATCCTGTGCGGTCAGCTATTGTTATAACGGTGACCCCATGGACTTCAACAAGCATTTAGTCAAACCTTGGCATCATTTGCCAGTCGGAACCATTATTACTTTGGTAGCTTCCGGCTCAGAGATGTCTGATTCCTGTGTGATCTCCGACCGTAAACATCATTTTAAGAGTGGCTTCAACGGCGTCATGAACTGTCCTTTGTTCTCTTTGATGGATCCTACTCTTACTTATACCGTTCCTTTTTATCAAGTCGGAATCGGTTTAGCTGATATGTTCTGCCATACCTTTGAAAGATATTTTTCACCTTCTCATGAAATCGAGCCTTGTGATGGATTGGCTTTAAGTGTCATGAAGGATATTGTCAGGATTTCTCCTAGAGCTATTGCTTCTCCAAATGATTATGAAGCTCGAAGAGCGATGATGCTTTTAGGAACTTTGGCTCACAATGGCTTTACTAATTACGGAAAAAAGAAATTCTTTAAGGTTCATGCCGCTGAACACCGTCTTTCAGGAGCCTATCCAGAACTTACTCATGGTCAAGGAATTGCGTTATTGATGGTACCTTTCTTGGAAATCAATAAGGAAGTCTTAAAGGATAAGATCTTAGAATTCGGTCTGAATGTGTTTTCACTTCAGACCTCCGATACTAAGGAAGTTATCGCTAAAATGAAGGATTGGATCGATTCTTTACCTATTTATCATTCTTTCAAAGAACTGCCTTTTTCTATCAAAGAAGTTGAAATCAATAAAGCTTTTGCACTTTTGAAAGCGTAATTAGAACAAATGTCGTATAATCTATTTATTCGTGTGTGCTAAATAATCAATTGGAGGTCTCTTGTATGGAAGAAAATAATCAAAACACGGAAACAACTCAGCCTACTAATGCACCAGTCGAGAAGAAGCCGGAACCGAAGAAAACTTTCTTGGATTTCAATGCCTCTTGGCCACTGATGCTGGTTTATTTAGGATTTTTGATTGGTATGTTCTACGCTCAGAAATCTACTTATACTGCAAGTGGAACTGGCAATACTTATTCCTATACTTTTGTATCTTTAATCATTGGCTTATTGGTGACTTTCTTAGTCTATAACTTAGGCAAGATTGTTTTTGCTTCTTTGGCCGGATATAAAATCTCTTATATTTCCATCTTAGGTATCTTATTTGATAACTCCGGCAAGAAAGTCAAAGTCAGCTATGACATCATGGCTTTCTTTGATGCCAAGATGCAGTTTGTTCCTAAGGATGACGACATTAAGAAGAATCCTCATCTGATTTTCATCGGCGGATTCATCTTTGAATTGGTCTTAGTAGCTTTATGTGTGGCTTTGTTCTTTATTCTTTCTTTCCAAAAGGATGCCTCTACTTCAACTCTTGTTGGCTGGTATGTTCTCTTCGGCGCTATTTATGGTCTTGTCCTACCTTTATATGAAGCTTTACCTTTCCGTCAGGATAGTGCCACTGATATGTTTAACCTCTTAATCACCGCTTCTAGTGATGATAAGATGGCCTTCAATATTGTCAAAGTCAATGAAAGAAGAGAATTAAGCGGAGAAGACTTCTTAATTCCTAACTTCGCTGATTATGATTCCTATTACAAAGCTCAGACCTTATATCCTTTATACCTAAGTTATCTGTATTCCAATCAGTTAGAGAAAGCTGTCGCCGTCTTGGATGAAATGAAACGTCTGAATAAGGATCTTCCTGAAGAAGACCGTTATCTCTCTCCTAGTGAATCTATCTTCTTACGTTATCTGATTGATGATACTGCTGGTGCTGATAAGATGTATATGATGTTATCCGGAGACGATAAGAAAGCCGTCACGACTCCAATTCAGTTAGCTAACTACCGTACTTCCTTATTGGTATTAGGAAACATCACTTCTGATATCGCAGCCATCAATGACTTACTTAATAAGTTCAATAAGAAAATCAATTCTGCCGCCAAATCCGATCGCATCGAAAAAGAAAACAATCTCTTTATTCAGGCCTACAGTAAATTGAAAGCCAATAAGCCTAATCTTGGTTTAAAGGATCTGAAGTAAAACCTTGGCTCAGGGGCTAAACCCTGAGCTTTTTTAAACTTCTGAATCAGGAATACTAAAGAACCTCTTTTCTCTTATGTTGGATCTTTGCTCCTAAAATTATTTAAAAAGTTTGACAATTTCAGTGATTTTTATAGGCAAATCCTTTGGTTTAGATAGTATTCACTTGAAAAACAGCTAAAGACACGTATAATTAACTCCGCTGGGGATGTTCCGGTTTCGACAGGCAGGAACGACTCTTGAGGGCAGTGGAGTGGTGACCTTATCACCGACACAATTACAAGTGCCAAAAAACCTGTTATGTTCCGTGCTCCGGCCATGTTGGCCGCTGCTGCTTGCTAAGGTTTAGACCCTAGCTTCAGCATGGGGCTTTGCCCCGCACCAGCCTTAGGCATTCTATCCTAGTCCTTGCCTGAGGTTTCTTAGATTAGGAATTAACCTGATGCTTCGCTTCCGTTTGGTTGACTAACAAGGATCGATAGAGTCAGTATTGGCTGTCTACCAACAGGCTGACTTGAAAACATTGATAGAATAAACTGTAGTCCTCTTTAGAAATTCCTGTTTGGACGCGAGTTCAACTCTCGTCATCTCCACCAATCTGTCACATTAAAGGCGCACTTCCATGGTGCGTCTTTTTTGATGCTGTGGAATTACTATTCTGTTTTGTTTGCTTGGGGATATGCTTTTCATTCAAAGTCTTTAATCAACTGAAACTGCTAAGTGTGATGCTTTGCTGTTTCCTATTCAAATAAAGATTTTTTTCTTTTAAAAGCATCATTCTTATTTATCTAGCAAAGCAATGCTATAATTTAGCAAGAGGAAAACCATTTTATGAAAGCTTTAGTTTTATATTATTCTAATTCCAGTCATACGGCCTCAGTTGCTGCTATTATTGCCGATACTATAAAAGCTGAAAAAGAAGCTATTCGTGTCCTTTTACCTTATGGCGATACGATTATGGATCGTTCTCGAAGTGAACTTGAAAAGCAGAGCTATCCTGATTTAGTTGCCTTGAATCATGACTTGAAGGACTATGATACTATTGTTTTAGGAACACCGACTTGGTGGGTAGCACCTTCCTCCCCTGTCCTTAGTCTGATTAAATCAGGTGTTTTAAAAGGTAAGAAAGTCTATCCTTTCATTACTACTGGTTTTGATGTCACAGGTGTTGAAGACAAACTCAAAGAAGCTCTTAAAGGCAGTATAGTAGAGCCAGCCTTGATCATTTCCTTCACGAATGCTTTCATGGATAATCCTGAAAGTGATATTGTCGAGTATGCAAAGAAGATAAGGTAGTTTATTTCTTTATCTCACTATCGAGGAATTTCTTAATATCCGGAAGAGCTCCTTGAGTATTTAAAGTCTCAAAGACCTCGACATCCGGATATTTTTTAATGATTTCTTCGTATTTTGCTTTGGTTTGCTTCTTTTTAAGATTCTTAAAGCCGGATTCTGAATAAGTCTTCAGACACCAGGTGATGTATTCTCTGGTGGCTTGAGTCATATAGTAATGATCGGACTTCGAGACAAAATATTTATATCCTGTATCCATTTTGCAGCCTTTTGGATCATAAACATAGCTAGCTGACAGAACATCGCAGACATATTCAGTAGCATATTTATAGGGCATGGTTTTAGCGATGACTCGCCCGATTAAGAAATCGGTCCAGTATTCCCAGTGATGAGGATTTCTTCTGGTATGATGCTGGCAGACGGAGGAATAGTAGTTGTTGTTCATTCTCTCTAGATAGATTGGTGAACAGGTACCGATATAGTATTTAGCGGAAGTATGGAATTCGGTGTATCCGAACTTGGATAAATCATGCTTTAATGCATGAAAACCAATGCCCATATGAAAGGCGTTCTTAATGACATAATGCCGGTGCTTCAGTATTGTCCTCAAATGTTTGAAAGGATGACTCATAACTAACCTCCGTAATTTATCTTTCTATTTTACTAGGAAAGCGGAAAGATTGCTGAGATTATTGTAAAAAGAGAAGCCTTTTGATGACCTGATTTTGAAACGGCTTACCAATTCCACTTAGTTATTGACAACTAACTTCTAAGTGGTAATATTAGCTATAGTTAGATATGACTAACAGGAGGCCAGCATGACATTATATCAGGCTCCAGAAGGTAGTAACGTTACCATTGTCAAAGTCAATGGGGAAGAGCATAACCGACGGCACTTAGAATGTCTAGGTATCACTTCCGGGGAAAAAGTCCAAGTCGTTGATTCCCATATGGGTGCGGTCATCATCAAAGTCAAAGGTTATCGTTTGGCTCTTGACCATGACACGGCCAAAGATATTGAAGTCGAAAGACCGATAGGAGTTACTGCCAATGCCTGATAAATCAAAGTATGTTTTTGCTTTGGCTGGAAATCCAAACTGCGGTAAGACCACGTTATTCAATTCTTTGACTGGTGCTACAGCTACAGTAGGCAATTGGCCAGGTGTTACAGTCGAGAAAAGAGCCGGCACTTATAAAAACAAAGATATCGGGACTGCCGATATTGTTGATTTGCCTGGCATTTATTCTCTTTCTCCCTATACACCGGAAGAAGTAGTATCCCGTAATTTTATATTGGATGAACATCCAGACTGTGTCATTGATGTCGTTGATGCCACAAATCTCGAAAGAAACATGTATCTTACGACTCAGATACTGGAAATGGATGTTCCAGTCATCATTGCTCTTAATATGATGGATGCTTTACGAGCCAATGGTCAGGACATTGACTGCAAGAAATTATCCGAAAGACTTAAAGTCCCGGTGATTCCAGTAAGTGCCTTAAAATTTGAAAACCTCGATAATTTGATGAAGGAAGCCATTGAGGCCGCTAAAACGCCTCGAAACGGGACTTCTATCTTATTGGAAGGCAAGAACAGGGATGTTATTTTAAAGGCCAAGTCGATATATATAAAGGATTGGGTTCCTAATCCTTTGTATCATGCCATCAAGGATCTCGAAGGCGATGACATCGAAAAGAAGCATCATCCTTTTGAATTCAAGCAAGTCAATGTCTTAGTGCCTTCTTCGAATGGCTTCGAACAGGAATCATCTGATCAAAGATATCGTTTCATTGATACGGAACTTGGCACTTGTGTTATCGGCATTCCGAAAGAGAATCCTCTTAAGCCTACTAAAACTGATAAAGCTGATAAAATCCTGACTAGCCGCATATGGGGGCTTCCAATCTTTGTGGTCATTCTCTTTTTGATCTTCCATATCACTTTTAGCAATGATCTTTTGTTTCTGAAAGCCATGGGTGCCTTTGGATCAAAAGGAATTGTCTCTTTTGCTGGCACTCCCTTTGAAGGCCTGTTTGCTGATGGTGGCATTGCCTCTTTAGGAGTCTTCTTATCTAATCTTGTCAATGATTTGACTGGGTGGTTCACCGAATGGCTGAGAAGTGTAATCACTGTGTCATGGGCTCAAGGCTTAGTCTGTGACGGTATCTGTTCCGGTGTCTTTGCTGTCTTTGGCTTCTTACCCCAGATTCTTCTGCTCTTTGCCTGCTTCTCTATCTTGGAGGATTCTGGCTATATGGCCCGTGTCGCCTTCATTCTTGATCGAATATTCCGTCGATTCGGTCTAAATGGCCGTGCCTTCGTTCCAATGCTGATTGGCTTTGGCTGCTCAGTTCCGGCGATGATGAATACTAGGACTTTAAGCACTGAGAAACAAAGAACCCAGACAATCCGAGTCATCCCTTTCTTCCCCTGCTCCGCTAAACTGACGATGATTACCGCGGTAAGCGGTGCCCTTTGTCAGGCTTTCAAGGTTGCTAATGTCGACTTGATCACAACGGCTATCTATGCTCTGAGCATCACGATTGCGATTGTCGCAATCATCGTCATGCATGCTACGACTCAAAGAGAGAAACTACCGCCTTTCATTATGGAATTACCTAATTATCATCGACCCCAGATACATTCTCTTTCATTACATGTCTGGGATAAGGCTAAGGACTTCATTAAGAAGGCCTTTACCGTGATTCTTTTATCAACTATCCTCGTCTGGTTATTCTCTCACATCACCTGGAGATGGACTTTCTTAGCTGATGACAGTGAATTGTCGCAGTCCATTCTAGCCTCCCTTGGTATGTTCCTTCAGCCGTTATTCACTCCTCTTGGCTTTGGCTATCAGATATCAAGAGAAAATGGATGGGTCTTCGTGGTTTCTTCCTTCATGGCTTTGATTGCTAAGGAGAACGCCATCTCCACTTTTGCTACCTTTGCGGCCTCATTAGGCTATCAGGATGTTTCTTCTGTGCAGGCAGTTGGCTATATGATTCAGGCAACCAACATCAATGTCGGTGGTTTGATGGCCTTCATTGTCTTCAACGTCTTGACTCTTCCTTGCATTGCAGCGGTGGCCACTGCTAAGGCTGAGCTTCCTAAAGGTCAATTGAAGTGGACGGTTCTTTTCTGGTTAGCAGTCTCCTATTGCTTAGGTTCAGTCACTTATCTAGTCTTCACCTGGACTTGGACCTTAGCTATCTTTATTCCTTTGATTGTCGGCTTCTTTGTCTTTCTCTATTTCTATAACAAGAAGAAGACTATTCAGGAACAGCAAGTAAAGGCTATCTGATATGACTTGGATTGAGAGACTGATTATTGTTTTAGTCTCAGCTTATGTTATCTTCATGATTGGTTTGATCATCTATAACAAGAGACATCATAAGCCTAGCTTACTAAATGATTGTTCAGACTGTCAGCATAAAGGTAAGGAATTATTAGCTGAATACCGTTATCAGAAACGAAAAGAAGCTAGAATCAAGAAGAAAGAACTGAAACGTCAGCAAAGAGAAGAAAAATAATTCATCTTATAAACTATAAAAGGGGTTGCTCTGTTAAGCAGCCCCTTTTCGAAAACTGAGATTTTAGACTTAGCTAAGCTTAGTTAGCCTTAGTCTGGCAACCGCAGCCCTTCTTGCCCTTATTATGCTTCTTAGCCGGTTTTACCGGAGCAGCAACAGGGGTAGAAGTAGTAGCAGTGGCATCAATCTTAACATCCTTCTGATCTTCAACCATTGTTCTATCCTCCTTGTGGCTTGAACGATTTCTCGCTCAGCAAGAAATATAATAGATTTTTGGCGGTGGTTTTCAAGACTCGAAAAAATGATGAAAAAAGACTTCAAAAGAGCCATAATATCGGCATTTTCCAATAACCTCATTTCTTTATTTCAATTGTAGTTGCTTTTTTGTTTTTGCCCTGAAATAAGGCATTTTCAGACTAAAATGGTATTCACTGATTTTTACTCGTAAATTCGTTTTTAATCAAGCATCAAAAACAAAGATTTGCAGGGTAAAACTATTCAAAAGAAGTCAAAATAGGCTCAAACAATCAAAGTTTGATATCCTCAAATATTTTGATTACAAAATATTAAAAATGACAATAAAAAATGAACTTTCTTCTTTCTTTCTTGATTAAGCAGTATCACTCTCTTACCTTAACTGCTAAGCCTGTTTTTTGCCTTGTTTACTATCTTTATAAAGAAAAAGCCTCTCAGGGATTGCTCCCTAAGAGGCTCTTGATTAACAATTGCTGTTAACGATTAGTCACGATAGCCGTCATCGTTGCCGCCACGGCCGTATCCACCACGACCATAACCGCCACGATCGTCATCACCACCGCGGCCATAACCACCGCGATCAGAATATCCGCCACGGTCTCTGTCACCATAACCGCCGCGATCGGAATGTCCGTATCCGCCACGATCAGAATGACCATAACCGCCTCTGCCAAATCCACCACGGTCAGAATGTCCGTATCCACCTCTGCCGCCACCGAATCCGCCGCGTCCTCTTCCACCACCGAAACCACCACGTCTTCCGCCTCTCTGAGGCTTCTTCTCAGATAATTCAACGTGGACGTCTCTATCGTGGAACTTAACACCGCTGAAGGCATCAATTAAGCCTTCGATCTTAGTCTTAGGTAATTCGAAGAAGGAGAAGGTGTCCTTGACATAACTGTCAGTGAAATCTTCCTTAACAACAGACTTGAAGTTCTCGCAAACAAAGTCCTTTAAGGATTCAGCATCTAATCCATCAGCATCGCCTAAGTTGATGAAGAAACGCTGAACAGTTGAAGTGCTGTCATCAGCAGCTTCAGCATCCGGATTGCTAGCTTTTTCTTCCTTCTTGTCAGCCTTAGCCTTGATGGATTCAGAATACTTTAAGAGAGCAGCAGCTAAAGATTCATAATCAATAGCGTCAGTTCCGTTCTTAAGCTCATCAGCCTTAGCAGTGATAGCATCCTTATACTCAGTTAAATCCTGAGCAAGCATATCCTTCATGACGTCTAAAATATCTTCTTTCGTTTTCATATTATTTGTTTTTCCTTTATCTGGTCGGCTTTCTGAATAACCTGAATTTAAATTCTTAGGATGGCATCAAAAGCAGTAAAATGCCTTATTTCACGTCACATAATTCGCCACAATTTCAGGATTATTCTCTCGCCGGACAGCAACCAGGCAGACCATGTTATTTTTATAGTCCTACTGTATGTTATTTGATTTTCTTGAGGGGTTCTTTTCAGAACCGGTTCTCTATCAGCGTTAAAAAAGTCCTCTGGGCACTAAATTTTTCTTTGGTCTGTATGGATCCTCTTTTCTTAGCCGAAAGAGTGTATCACAATTATTACTAAATAGGAATAAAAAAGCGTGCTAAATCGTCAACTGACGATTAAAAGCACGCAAAGTTAGGGTTCTTTCCTAAAAAAGATAGTTACAAATCGATGGAAGTAAATCCACTACTAGCGATAACTTCCTTAGTCTTATTCTCTCCATAATGGACGGTAATAGTCTTATTCTTCTTGCTGGCATTCCAAAGGAGAACCACTTCTTTGGAACCGTTGTTGTAGACACTGCTGGCTACTTGAGAGCTTATTTCGGCGTAGGAAGTGGAGGAGTGATTCTGTAAGCCGTTCATCGCTTGAACCATCCAATAGGAACCGGATAATTCGTTGGGATAGTCATCAGCCAAAATCTTACTGTCATCAAAGTTGGAGATGGCTGTAGAAGAAGAACAAAGCGACTGTATGGACCACATATTGGAAAACCAAGTCTTCGGGGCTCCACCTCTTTCTTTCAAGAAAGTGTTGTAGATATTCGTTAATTTGTTCTTTTCATCACTTCCTAAGGCATAGGACGACAAGTATTCTCCAGTTGGAAGCCAATGTATTCCATAAATGTATTCGGGGCTTGGTCCAAACCAAGTCTGATATTCATTCTTGCCACCCCAGACCATGCCGAGAGCATGGATATTGGCGCTAGCCGGTATTCCGCTGTCAAACCAGTTAGTCTCATCATAATCAAACCAGTACTGCTTGATGGAATAGAGTTCGGTGGTGAATCCATAAATACTAGTATCGACCAATTGAGAATCATCAGTTGCTAATCCAAAGAGATAGCCGGCCACCCAGGAATTGAGTGCCTCACCGCAGGATTCCTGATTGTTGCCGTCTCCGGTGTCACCAAAGCCATCTGACCAACTATGTCCGGCATAGGTATCAAAGGTCCTTAAATAAGGATACATTTCGTCATCACTATGATCATAGCTTTCATAGTCTTTCAGTAAGAGTGAAACGATATCTTTATAGCTATCTAAGAAGGTTGAATCGTGCATGGCTAAAACGGCACTGGCAAATACTAAATAGCCATGAGTGAAATGATGATCGCTTAGACGGGTTCCGGTGGAGAAGGCATCATCGCTATAGTACATGCTGCCCCAGGTATCGTTATAGTAAAGATAACGGGAATCATCACTTCCGGTATAGGTGAACCAGTCATCTAAGATGATTCGGATTTTCTGAATGAAACTGGTTTTCAAAGTTCCTTCATTCAACTGACTGGCAATGATCAAACCCTGACTTAATGGGTACAAAGCTTTGCTATTCCAATAAGGAGCGGTGTTATCGAGATAGTCTTTGGAATCAACCTTATCGTTATAGACGCCATCTGATACGAGGTTATCATTCAGACGGTTTAGATAAGAAACCATCTTGTTCTTATCAAAAGTAGAAGAAGTCGGAGTCGTGAAGGATGGTAAGACACCAGCAAAACTCATGCTGGTATCGAAGCTATCAGCAGCCAGCATTTTGATGGTTCCACGCATGGCTTCAACTGAATAAGAAGAAGGAGTAGAAGTCGTTTTCTTCCACTGATGAGGAAGAAGACCAAAAACGGAAGTCTCATTCTTGCCATCAAGGTGCTGGACATTAACTGAATAATGGGTGTTAACTAAGCTCTTTTCATGGTCGACTGTAAAAGAGGAATTAGACTTAGCAACCATTGAATAGGCATGCTGATGATAGAAACTGACCATATC
>JBAXZY010000037.1:0-14045 GCA_041670045.1 Bacilli bacterium
CTATACTTCTCTACTTTTGTCTTGGTTAGTGCTAGGATATAAGAAGATTTCTTTCAAGGAAGTAGTAAATTTCAAAAACACCTTTTATCAGATTCTCTCAGAAATAATCATGATGGCAATAGCTTTAACGAAGATACCAAAGCTTATCTAAAAAGTGTTTTAATTCCTGATAGAAATACATCAATCCCTAAAATTAATTCGTTTGGCATATTTTTTTCCTATTCTGTAGATCTTTCCTCGATAGAAACGAACAATAAATATCAAATCAAAAAAGAAGTATGCGAATTGATAAACAAGGAAATTGAGCAGGCTATTCCTTACATCGAAGATAAAATCAAATCAATGGGACTTGATACTTATCCTTTCTATTTCTTCGCTCTTCCACTTGCTGACGCCGAAAGGGCCTCGTCCGAAATAATGGACGAAGTATTAAGGTGATCGAAATGGCGACAACAAGACAAAAGAGCTTCTTTGAGGATTTATTCGACGACCTTTCAAAGAATGATTATTTATTAGAACTATATGATGAGTTATTACGAAATTACACTCGTTATATTTTCGGCCGTAACATTGAGAAATTAGAAGACAAAAAAATCAAAGATTTATTGAGATTTGCAGAGATTTTATCCAATTCAATGGATGGAAACCATAAAATTTGGGCTCAGCAGATAGTGGCTTTACTAGATAAATTAAATTCCAAAAATAAAGAAATAGAAGATACCAAACGATATGTCTTGCTTTCATGCACAAATTTCAAAGGGCTAGGCAATGAACTTACCCCTACCGGAGATTTTTTAGATGACGTCTCAAACGAAGTAATCATGGATTCGCTAAAAATTCCTAATACCGAAAATGACCACTTCTTTTCAGAGCAAAAGGAAATCTACGACTCTTTTCAAAAAGAAAGCTGCTCCTATTCAGCTCCAACTTCCATGGGCAAGTCTTTTGTCATGCGCATCTTCATCAAAGACCAAATCAAAAAAAGCTCTAATAAGAACTATGCGATTATAGTCCCTACTAAAGCCTTAATTAGTGAGGTTAAAAAATCGATTATTGAAGATATGGTGAGCGATCTTACTGTAAATGATTATCGAATAATAACCGCAGTTGGTGATTTGGCATTAACCATTCCTCATAAATTCATATACGTAATGACGCCTGAGAGAATGCTATATCTAATCAATACCAAACCGGATCTTAAAATCGATTATCTTTTCATCGATGAAGCGCACAAACTATCTTCTAAAGATACAAGAAGTCCGCTTTATTATGATTTGCTAGATAAAATCTCGTCTCGAGAGCAACTTCCCTATATTTTCTTTTCCTCGCCAAACATTCCAAATCCAGAGATTTATTTGAAACTCATCAAAAACGCAAATTTAGAAAACAAGATCCATGTTTCCTTCTCTCCAGTTAGTCAGATCAAATATCTTATTGATTTGAAAAATGGCGGTTTAATAAGAGTTTTCAATGATTTTTCTAAGGAATTTATTCAAATAGGAAATCGAAGCTCAGCCATCAATCTGAACTCCATTATCGATGAAGTTGGCAAAAACAAACAAAACCTAATCTATTGTTCGTCAATTGATAAGACGATGAAGGCAGCTAAAAACTATGCCAAAAACCTACCTGATAAAAACAATCCCGAACTGGATAAATTATCTAAAGACATAGCGACTGAAATACATAAGGATTATTTCTTAGTGAAGATGATCAAAAAAGGCGTTGCATTTCACGTAGGATACTTGCCTGCTAACATCCGCTCACAAATAGAAAAACTATATAAAGACGGCGTTATCAACCATTTGTTCTGCACTTCTACCTTGATCGAAGGCGTCAATCTTCCTGCCGATAATCTATTTATAACTAGTTATAAAGCCGGTACTTCTAGCTTTGATGAAGTTTCATTCAGAAATCTGATAGGTCGTGTTGGAAGAATCAAATTCAACTTATTTGGAAATGTTTTTTTGATAACTCTTCAAGATGAAGCGGATAAGGATAAATCGCCTGAAAAATATTCCGAATTACTAAAAACCGATATACCCGTACAACAACTATCAGCCGATGAAGTTCTTAGACCAATAGATAAGCAAAGAATAGTAAAAGCGTTGGTTCATGAAGATTACGAAATCATGTCTAAACCTGATGACACAACAGCTAATAAATTCGAGATAATGAGAAAATTCCAACTTATTCTCAAAAACGACATTCAAAGCGGAAATTCGTCTGCTGTAAGTGAATCTTTTAAAAACGAACTCTTGCCTGAGGAATTAAATGCAATTAAGTCAATAGATAAACCTGATAACAAAAGCATTGATATATCCCCGGATCAGTATAGAAATCTAAGAGATTATATCAATGATGGAAATTCATACCCTACCACTCATTTTAGCTATAACGAAATAGTCAATTTCCTAGAAGAACTTTCTGATATCTTCAAGTGGCGAGTTTACGAGAAGAAAACGTTAGGAAATTGGGATAAATATAATTATCGACTAACTCATATCAGATATTATGCAACCTTATTACTTCATTGGATGCAAGGTGATAATCTAGCTTATATCATCAGGAGCGCTATTGAGTATAAAGAAAAACACCCTGATACTGGAGTTTGGTTAAATAGTCATAAAATCGAGGAATACTATAATCCATACGATGTACAGCATAAAAACTACGTCATAGCCGATACTTTGAATTCATTAGATAAGGTTATTCTTTTTAAGATTTCAAATTACTTCAGAGAATTCTCAACAGAATATAAAAAAGTAAACCATATTGATGGAAGATTCCCTAATGATTGGTATGAATATCTTTGAGTTTGAGATTCTTGTTAAATCAATGTTGTTTGAAAATTGATAGTTTTTATGTTCAATTATTAAAGTGAGATTGACTTTAAACTAGTTGACAAACTATAATAATTAATACGATGAGTCAAAATAAAGACACTTTATACATAGCCATAGTTGAAGATTCGAAGCAAGAGGCTGATACCATCATCTCATATCTTAAAAGATATGAAAAAGAAAAAGGTGAGCATTTCATCATCGCCCATCATTTAGATTCGGCTTCTTTTTTAGAAAACTTTAAGCCTTCTATAGACTTAGTTTTGATGGATATCGAATTACCAGGATTAAATGGCATGGAAACTGTCAAAAAATTGAGAGAATTAAATAGTGATGTTCTGGTCATCTTCATCACCAACATGGCTCAATATGCAGTTAAAGGCTATGAAGTACATGCTTTTGATTTCATTGTTAAACCTGTGAATTATGGTACTTTTGCTTTGAAATTAGATACAGCATTGCTATCAGTCAGACAAAAACAAAACTTTGATATTTGGATTTCTAATAAAGAAGGCAAAAAAAGATTACAAGTCTCACATATCACCTATATAGAAGTCATGCAACATATGCTCATCTATCACACGATAGATGGTGATTATAAAGCGACTGGTTCATTAGACAAATTAAATGAGAGTTTGAAGGACCAATCGTTTTCATTGTGCAACAGATGTTATCTCGTCAATCTAAAGTATGTCACTGCAGTTAAACAGAATTCAATCATTGTGAATAAAGATGAACTGCAGGTTTCTAGAATGAAAAAAGTTTCTTTCCTCAAAGATTTAAATAACTTTTTAGCTTTAAAATCATGACTTACTTTGATATTTATAAAGTCTTGTTTACCGTTGAACTCTTAGTCGCTGAATTCTTATTCACTTTTCGACTGAAGAAAAGAAAGTATTTTTCTATCCGATTTACATTCTCTTGTTTGGCTTTGATCGGATTATCATTCGCTTTTCCGAGCAGTATCAATGCTGCTTGGTATTCGTGTGTGGTTTTCTTTGCATTATTTGCTGTCTCTTTATTTCTTTTGTTTTTTTGTTATAAAGAAAAATTTGAAAATATCTTTTTCTGTGGTTTAGCATCTTATACAACACAGCATTTTGCTTATGAAATAGCTAATATTTTACTTTCAGCGATTCTTTTGGCACGTTCGCCGATTCTTGGGATGTACGGAGATGAAAAAATCACATTAGCTTTTAATGATGAGACCTTTTTTATTGTTTTAGTCTATCTTTTATGCTATTTCACCTCTTATTGGGTGATGTTTCTTTGCTTTGCTAGACAAGTCAAAAAGGGACAGGATTTACATATCAAAAGCCGTTCTTTGCTCTTGTTATTAGGTGTTGGATTATTAGTCAATATCGTTTTAAATTCGATAGTCGTATATTATGATTTTGAGTTTGTAAGCAATCTAATTCATTATGCGGCTAATATTCTCTGTTGTGTCTTGCTCATCTATGCGCAATTCACCCTCATCCATAATGAAGAACTTCAAAACAGAATCAATGTCATCCAACAATTGTGGGCTAAAGAGAAGAAGCAATATGAGATATCAAAAGATAATATCGATATCATCAACCGTAAATGTCATGATATGAGATATCAGATAAGAGAGATAGGAAAGCATAATAATATTTCTTCGGATGTTGTCACTGAGATTGAAAAGTCGATCAAGCTTTATGATATGACTATCAAAACTGGAAATGAACCATTAGATATCATTTTGACTGAGAAGAATTTGACCTGTTCTGAAGAACATATCTCTTTGACTTGTGTAGCTGATGGAAAACTTCTCTCATTCATAGAGGAAGCTGATTTATATTCTCTTTTCGGCAACGCGATAGACAATGCTATTGAAGCGGTTAAGAAGATTAAAGACTTTGATGAAAGGCTCATAAGTCTAAAGATTAAAGAAATCGGAGAGATCATCTCAGTCAGTATCAGCAATACTTATTCAGGAGAGATCAAATTTGATGAGCAAGGTTTTCCTCTCACCAGCAAAGGTGATACGGATTATCATGGGTTCGGTGTGAGAAGCATTCAATATGTGGTTGATAAATATCATGGTGATTTGAGCATCATGACTAAAAACAATCTTTTTTATTTAAATATTATTATTCCTAAACCAGCAGTAAAGCAGTGTTGATTATATTTTTAGATTCATTTAATAAGAGATGATTTTTAATCGAATAAGCGGTGATTTATGCTATTTAAGCGCTTTCTATTGCGCAAAATATAAGTTTTTATACAATTTTGTCAATTATTAACAGAAAGGGGTGAGTATGATCGCACACTTTAAAAAGTGGCCATTCGGTATCATCGCTGGGGCAAGTTTCATCATTTTCTTCTATTCGACTTTAGCTTTTGTAGCTTTTTACCTCGTCTTCAGCGGTGTCGCTAATCAAACTGGTGAAGTGGTTTCTCCATTTGCTAGTTGGTGGCAAGTACTACTATTCATCTTAGCTATCATTTCCTTTATTTGTATGGTCGCTAGTTTTGTATTCTTCGTATTAAAGAAAATGAAGTATAAGGAGGAAACAAATGAAAAAGAAGACGCTTAAAAATATATTTTCTCGTTCTGTATGGACGATGTTTTCTATTTTCTTTTTGATTTTGATGCTCATCGCTATCGTCGGTGGTAACATCGCTTTTAGTCATGATGCAGCTATCAATGGCGTATTGAACTTGAATCCTTATAAACAGATCGATGTCGACGATGGAACAGAAGAAGATACAGAATATTTCAAATCTGACTATACAAAGTCTGATGGAAGTTATGATGATGAGGCGATGAGAGCTAACTCGGAAGAAATGGCTTTACAAGCAGCTGTCGAAGGATCAGTTCTTTTATGGAACGATGAACAGGCGTTACCTTTACAAGAAAATGCTGGTGTTTCTCTCTTCGGTATTTCGCAAATCAATTATGCTTACTTAGGAGATGGCTCTGGTTCGATGTCTGTCACACCTCCTGAAAGCGTCAGAGCAGCTTTCCAAAATTATCAGTTGAGCTTAAATTCAGAACTTTATTTACATTATTCAACTCTGAGCAGTAAGTATAAGCGTTCTCATCGTTATGCAGCTAACGAAGCTCCTTATTCAGAGATTTCGAGCGTGGTCGATTCCTCCATTGCTAATTATAATGACGCTGCTGTCATGATCGTTTCTAGAGTCGCTGGTGAACATTATGATATTTTGCCCACTGGTTCAGATTCATTCTTAGATGACAAGAATTATTTAGATCTCTCAACCACTGAGGCTGAAGTTTTGAATAATTTGATCAGATTAAAACAGGAAGGTCAAGTCAAGAAGGTCGTTTTATTGATCAATTCTGCAAATCCGATGCAATTCGAACACATCGCTAATGACTTCGATATCGATTCTTGTGTTTGGGTCGGCATGGGCGGAACGATGTCTTTTGAACAGATCGCTGCTGTTTTATCTAATCGTGGAAAATACACCATTTCTGGACATTTACCAGATACTTTTGTTTACAATAATTACTCTCATCCTTCTCAACAAAACTTTGGTGATTTCACTTGGAACGATTATTCAGATCAATTGCCTGATTTAGATAATCAAGGTAAAGAGACATATGCTTCTTTCAACATCAAATATATCACTTATCAAGAAGGCATCTATGTCGGCTACAGATACTATGAGACTAGATATGAAGACACGATTATCAATCCTGATAGCAACGCTTCTAGCACAAAAGGAGCTGTCGCTAGTGAATCAGGTTGGAAATATGATGAAGAAGTTGCTTTCCCATTCGGCTATGGACTTTCTTATACTGAATTTGATTATTCAAACATTTCTTATTCGACATTAAAAAACGGTGATTATCAAGTCTCTTTGACAGTCAATAATACTGGTGATTTACCAGGCAAAGATGCTGTCCAAGTGTATATTCAAAAGCCATATACGGAATACGATGTGGAAAACGGTATTGAAAAAGCCTCAGTGGAATTAGTCGGTTTTGAAAAAACGGGATTGATTCCAGCAGGTGGACATGAAGACGTCACCATCACTATTCCTGCAAGTGAATTAAAAACATATGATTCTAACAATTCTAAAACCTATATTTTAGAAAAAGGAGATTACTATCTTTCTGTCGGTATAGATTCTCATGATGCTATCAACAATATTTTAGCTGCTAAAGGTTATGATGAATCGGATGGCATGGATGCTTCTGGTGATGCCTCATATACTCATAGAATCACGATTAAAGAAGACGATTTCACTATTTATTCGACTTCTGAGGTGACTGGTAATCCTATCACCAATCAATTTGATAATTCTGATTTAAATCATTATGAAGGCACTGAAGATCAAAAGATCACTTATTTATCTCGCTCTGATTGGGATAAGACCTATCCGTCTCCAGTCGAATTAGATTGTCTTGATGAAAAGATGGTTTATGACATGCAATATGGTCATGAAAATCCGGCTGATCCTGATGATGAAATGCCAGTTTATAACACTATCACTTCTTCTTTAGGAAAATTGACTTTAGGGATGCTTATCGATAAAGAATATGATGATCCGTTATGGGAAGATTTGTTGAATCAGATGACTGTTGACGAACAGCAATATCTCATCTCTTATGGTTTACACCACATCGCCGGTGCTGCTAGTGTCGCTGCTCCTGGCTGTGAATCTAAGGATGGACCGGCTGGATTAAAAGCGAACAATCCTACTTTAGGAACCACTTTCTCTTATCCAAGCGAAGTCTTATTAGCTGCTACTTTTGATGTCGATTTGATTGAAAAAGTTGGCGTAGCTTTCGGACATGAAATCTTACATGCTGATTTCACTGCTATTTATGCTCCTGGCGGATGTATTCATCGCTCACCTTATGGTGGTAGAAACTGGGAATATTTCTCCGAAGATGGATTTTTATCTGGAAAAATGCTTTCAGCAGAGGTCAAAGGTCTTCAATCTAAAGGTGTCATTGTTTTCACTAAGCACTTCGCTTTGAACGATCAAGAGACCAATCGTTATGGTGTTGCTACTTGGGCGAACGAACAATCGATTCGTGAAATCTATCTCAAATCGTTTGAAATCGCTGTCGTTGAAGGTCATATGAATGGCGTCATGTCTTCCTTTAACCGCATCGGTTGCACTTGGTCTGGTGCTCATAAGGGATTGCTCACGAATGTTTTAAGAGATGAGTGGGGATTCTTAGGTATTGTTGAAACTGATTCCTGCACAGGTACTACCGATTCTGTTCATCATATGACTAATCCTTTAGCTAAAGAAGCTGGATTATTAGCCGGTAATGATATGTGGATGGATGGCGGTGGAAATACTGAATATTTGAAAGAAAGCTTAGATAATCCTACTATTATGTTAGCCTTAAGAGAAGCTTGTCACCGCATCTTATATGTCATGCTTCATTCTAATGCCATGAATGGCATCAGCACTTCTACAAGAATTATCAAGGTCAGATTGTGGTGGCAAACCGCTATCGATACGTTAAGAATCTGTTCTATCATCGTCTTCACTATCTGTGCTGTCATGGCCGTTTTAAGCTTTGTTGTCGCTACTAAATGGTTTGATAAGAAATATGATCAATTAGTCTTAGCTTATGGTGAGAGAAAGAATAAGAAAGATCACAATAATTTGAATGTTGAAGGTGATTCCACCGGTTCAGAGACTGGTCTGCAACCGGATGGAAATGAGCCTCCTAAATTCGATAAGAAAAAGAAGATTATCATCATCGCTTCCTCTGTCGTTGTATTAATCGGAATCATCTTAGGTATCACACTGCCTCTCGCTTTAAATCGTGGTTCTAATAACTCATCTAATAGCAGTCACACAGGCGGTTCTAGCACTCAGCAACCTGATGTGCACGTCTGTGAACATCAATGTCCTGTCTGCGGCGGATGCTTAGATATGGATTGTGATGATCCGGTTTGTGCAGTTAAATGCGGTCAAGATAAGAAAGAACAGGAATTTGAAGCTGAAGATGGCAAGATCACCGATGGTCAAAACGAGCTGAAAATCGGCACATTTGAAGGTACTACATATATCGGTGAATTCAATAACAATATCGGTGCTTCAGTCGAACTCACTGTCAATTCAAAGGTTGATACTGTAGCTACTTTAGTGGTCAGAGTCAACACGAGAAGAGCTGAAACTGTCTTCACTAGCAATCTTTTAGTGGCGATCAACGGTCAAGAATTTACAAGTCCTGCTGTTGTTCCTAGCACAGGGACCGGCGAAGAATCTTGGTATGACTTTGTCGATGTGAGACTTGGCTGTGTTAATTTGCAAGAAGGAGATAATAGCATCAAGTTTGTTCAAATCGCTTCAGGTGATATCGGCGGTTATAACTTTGATAAGATCAAGCTCTTAACTGATGATGAATTGACTTTTGTCGAACCTGTTTATGAATGTACAGCCGTTTGTCCAATATGTGGTAAGTGCATGGACCCCGATTGTCATAATCCTGATCACACTGACAAATGTTCAGTCGATGGTACTAGATATCAATTCGAAGCTGAAACAGCGACTTTAGGTGCTGGTGTTAGAGGATTACCAAAGAATAATGAGCACAATAGTGCTTATCCGAATACGACTTTAGTAGGCAATCTTTCTGAAAACGAAGGTGCTTCATTAAGCTTCAAAGTCAATGTCAAAGAAGAGACGACAGCTAATTTGATAGCAGCTGTCACGACACGTGACGCGAAGAAATTATTCAATGGTGCTTTTACAATTACGAATAATGGCGAAGCTGTTGAAAGAGGCTCGATGATACCAGCTTCTGATCCTGATTCTCCGACTTATAAAAGCAACGGCAATGATTGGTATAAATCGGTAGAAGTTAACCTCGGCTGTCTTAAACTTCAAAAAGGATGGAATACAATCATCTTCACAGTGCCTTCTACAGATGCTCAAAGCTGTGTCAATTTTGACTATATAGTTTTGACTAGCACTGTTGAAATATCTGATTCCACTTTTGCTGGCGCAGAAAAAGTCGGCATTAGAATAGCCAGTATGCCAGGTCAATTGACTTATTATGTTGGAGATACTTTTAATCCTGCTGGATTAGTTGTTAACGCTGTATATGATGATGAGACTGAAGTGCCTCTCACCACTACTGAATATACTTATTCACCGATGACTCCATTGACTCTTGATGATACAAAAATCACTATAACACATGAGACATTCACGGCTGAAATACCGATCACTGTCAATGAACTACCAAAGAATAAATATCGCATCGAAGCCGAATATGGTGAAGTGACTGATGGTACCAAAGCGGTTAATGTCAATACGAATTTTGGTTTACTCGGACAGCTGAATGGCAATACGGGTGCTAGTGTCACTTTAACCTTCAATGCGGAACAAGCCACCAAAGCCACCTTATATGTTGCTGTTAATGAAAGAAGCACTGAATATCGCTTCAGCGACTTTATGAAGACTGAGGTCAATGATGTTGAATTACAGACTGAAGCGACTTCCAAAACCACCTATGGTGTTGATATGTGGTACAACTATAACGAATTGCAACTAGGAGAAATCGATTTGTTACAAGGCGAAAACAAAATTAAGTTCACTGTTGTGGCTACCGATGATAAATTAGGTGGAAACTTTGACTACATCTCTTTATTCACCTATGGCGAAATCACTACTTCTTATCCAGATCATATTTGTGAACATAAGTGTCCTATTTGTGGAAAATGCACTGACTTATATTGTGATGGATATGAAGCATGCGAGAAGAAATGTGGAGATTCTTTAGCTTATGAATATCGTTATGAAGCTGAGGATGCGGAACTTAAAAATCCCGATCCTGCAATCAGTGGTAAAAATATTCAAGTGAATGAAGTATCAGGTAATATGGTTGAAGGGACTAATGGAAATCCTGGAGCGACTTTAACTTTTACAGTCAATAGTTCTAAAGCTCAAACCGGTACTTTGATTGCTGCAGTCTCGACTAAGAATGAAAACACACCATTATTTACCGATGTCTTTAAAGTGAGTGTCAATGGTGAAGATGTCACTTCTACTAGCACATTACCGATGGCGCCTATCTCTGGTGATCTTTGGTTCAGCTTTGATGAAGTTAACATCGGTTGCATTCAACTCACCGAAGGCGAAAATAAGATTGTGCTCACTGCCACTAGTGCAGCGACTAATATCGATTACATCGCGATTAAATCTGATGCTGAATTGACTGATGCTAAAGATTGTGCTCATAAGTGTGCTATCTGTGGTAAATGTGTTGATCCTGATTGCACTGCGACGAGTTGCAAAGATAAATGTGTCGCTACAGGTGCTGATCATAAGTTCATGGCTGCTGATGCTGAATTAGTAAATGGCAGCAAAGAATTTAAAACTGAAGCTAATGGTGCATTAGGTAATGTTGATCAAAACAAGGATGGCACGATCACTTTCAAAATCAATGCTGAGGAAGAAACTGATGCTGGTATGATTTTGAGCTTTGCCTATCGCAGTATCAGTAAAAAGATCACTGATGGTATCAGTATCACTATCAATGGCGAGACTTATCAAAGCGGTGCTAGAAGACCAGCTACTAGAACCCATCGTGAGGCTTGGAATTACTTTGCTGATAGTTATTTAGGTCATATCCATTTAAATCAAGGTGAAAACACGATTGTCTTAAAAGTTCTCACTGATCAAGCTTATGGTGCGAGTAATTTGATGTATATGAATCTAGTCACTGATACCAATCTCACTTCTTTGAACTGATCAATTCTCTATTTCAGTATTAAGGCAATGGCTTAAGTCGTCTATAAGACGAAAAGGCTGTTGCCTTTTTGAGTTAGTAATTTGTATTTTACTTTATATATTTTTCTTCGTTAAAAATACTATTTGATATTATTAGCCTCTTTCTACGTTGTAGACATATCAATAGCCATTTTCTATATATGAATGATCAGTTATTGCAATAGACTTATTAAGTGATAAAGATTTAAATTTCAAAATTAAGAAGATTTTTACTGGCTCTGTGCTTAAAATTGCAAATCAACTTCTTGAATATGCTGATATGTTGAATACTACTTCAGCAATAATTGTTTCGTATCAAGCACAAAGAATTGAAACTAAATCGTATCCTGGAGTCAGTTTAAGAGAAGCGATTTTGAATGCTATTTGTCATGCTAATTATTTAAAACCATCCAACATCAAAGTTGTCTTTATGCTATCGAATTGATACAAGCCGACACCCCTACTAGCAAAATGAAACCCTTACTAGATAAACGATACCATCAAATTAATCTATTTCTTTAAATTAAAAATAACGGAAGGATTATTTTTCAAGAAATCTTTAATAGTGTTACAGTTAGAAAAGTTATTACATTCTCCACACACATTCACTTTATTTTTTATAGCACATTTTCTAATAGAACATATATTTGAACAAAATATAGTTTTAGAACCTTTAGATTTACAACCATGACAATTAATCTGTTCAGGCAAAATGGTTGTATTGTTTAATTCCGACCACTTTTTTGCCGTTTCTTCTCTTAATTTATTGTCGCTAGTAATTGTTGCAATATAAGCATCACATTTACTGCAATCTAAACCGCAATACGAATTAGTCTTATACATAATTACTACATAACCTCCCAATATCCTTTTTTTCTTGAACCAATTCTTTTAATTATTGACATTTCTTGTAATTTATTAAGATTATTTTGAATTGCAGTATGCCCTAAACCTGTTTCCTTTGTTAATCCTTCAATTGTAACGTTAGGATTATTTCTTACTGCTTTTAGGATTAATAATTGGCTTTTATTTAAAAAATCCTATTGTGAAAGTGCGTGGTGAAATTATCGTCAACTATCGTGCTTTTTGGACATGGACATGTCAAAACGAAGTGTCTTGTGTACCGAGATGGCTCTCTTTACAAAGGCTTCAAACTTCTCAGCTGGCGTGAATGGTTTTGAAAGAATGAACCAAAGCAAGTTCATCCATCCCTGCAACTGACTTCTATCATATCCGCCATGTTCACCCATGAACTGCTTTATCAGAGAATGAAGATGATTTACCTTGTTCAATGGATTATCTTTATCTGATAGTTTCCTGGTCATGTCCGTGTCATATACTTCGCTCTTCAGATTCCTTTTCCTGATGAGCATGTTATGTGACTTCTCACCATCATGAATCAGAGTTGATCCTTCCTGAATATGATTCTCAAGTGCTGCCATCGTGCTTCTGTCACTTGGTTTGCTTACCCATTCAACACGAATCAGCATTGTGCCACTATCATCAACTGCTACTGCTGTACAGATCTTGTTCCGAGAAATTCCGCGAAGTTTTTTTCCATCCTTCAATACCTCATCTTTCCTGATGACTGAAAAGAAAGTCTCATCCAACCATATTCTTCCTTTCAGCACAACATCATCCTGTATTCCCTCAAGGACGAGAAAAATCTTCCTATACCACATAAGTCCCGTATTTGAGGTATTCCTGTTATCTGCTGATGCGGTAGAGATGGAATGAAACTCACAAAGATGAATGAAGAATTCATACCATTCACTGATAGGAATCTTGGCTGAATCAAATATGGTGTTCGTCAGTGCTGACAATCAGGTTCTCTAAAGGTGTGGAGTCTTTTTCTTTCCACGACAAAATAATCTTATGATTTTGATTCTTTTTACTCATAGACTTGGCGGGTCCATGCTTTCCAGAAGCCAGTGACTGGGACCGCCAAGTACCAATACAGTCACTGACCTCTGGAATGCATTATTGAATGCTTCCTTTCGTAGCGACTATATTATATCGCGACACGCCTTTTATGAAAATGAATACCACGCACTTTCACAATTGGATTTTTATTTAATAAATAAATATTATGATTTATTAAAACAATTGTCCTCTTTTTAAACAGAAGGCAAGAATTTATAAAATTGGATTTTGTAGGTTATTTTAGTTTAAATTACAACCATTCAAACTGACCTAATTGTTTTAAAGTATTTTTTGGCAGCAAATAACATTTTTCTTTTTATCATAATGAAAACCAATAAATTTTAATTTTTACAAATAAAAGTAACATTTGTTTGAATTTAATATATAATTAAAAGCGCTAACAATTAATGCTATTTCGCCTAATGAAAATGGAGAAATTTAAATGAATTATCTTGGATATGTGGCTGCTGTCTTAACAACTATTTCCTTTTTGCCACAGTTGATCAATGTTATTAAGACTAAAAGCACGAAGGATATTTC
>JBAXZY010000038.1:0-13350 GCA_041670045.1 Bacilli bacterium
CCGTCAGTGGCATCAGCGACAACAGCAGAGAATTTTCCATTGTCAGCAACAACCTGGCCTTTGATTGTGACATATTCGCCATCGTCCAAAGCCTTAGCATCAGCAATAGATGAGACCACACTTAAATCACGGGTTGTGATGGTAATGCTCTTCGTGTAGGCCACGCTATCAATCGTAGCACTGCCAGAAACTACAACGGTGCCAGCCCCAATGACACTCAAAGATGAACCGCTTAACGTAGCATACTCAGAGCCGGAAGTGATGGCATAAGTAACATCAGTAACAGCTTCTCCAGCAAAGAGAGAAGATAAAGTCATAGTCTGGCCAACATAATGGTTATCAGTAGCACTTACTGATAAATCATGTTTGACAATTTCGGTTCCATAACTGAAATAAGAGAAATCCAACTCATTTTTAGAAGAATAAAGTTGGTTGAAGGGAGTAGTAATATGGACATTGTCTCCGGCTACTAAGCCAAGAGCATTCCAATCATCAGTCAGTTTAGCGTGAGTTTCTTTCTTATCAGTAACTAAAGTAATCGAAGTGGCTCCAACCGTGAACTTCACAAAGGTCTTTGATTCAACTGCCGGAGCACCACTGACATAGGTAGCATCAAAACTATAACGTAAGCCAGACTGATTAGATGTTAAGGCCTTTATTTCAGTTTCACCGACTGCTTTAACAGCAGTGGCTTCATAGGTTCCTTTAGTATCTGCAATAAGGTAGGCGCCTTCCAAATCAATATAGTTGTCGCCACTCTTATAACTCTTGCTTAATTCAGCCATTCCATAATAAGTATAGATATAAGCATAGACTTCCACTCTTGATCCTAAAGTAAGACCATACTGGCCGTCAGCCTGTTTAGTAATACCAGTATCAGTCTTTGTAGAATACCAGTTGTAGATAAGAATAGCGTCGGTTCCGTCATCGATATAGCCACCCTTTCCATAAGTGGCAGTAACCACGCCTTTAACACGAATAGGGGCAGGGGTCGCAGTGGCATTTTTCTTAGCGTCAGCAATTGTCGAAACAATCACGCCTTCTTCAATCGTCACCACCTTAGTGGCAGTAACAGACTTAGAAGCACCGGTAGGTGTATAAGTAGCCGTAACAGTGACATCACCGGCTTCCAATAAAGAAGCCTTGTTATTGGTGATTGTCATACTAGTAGCCGGATTGGCGGTATAGACGACTGATTTCTGATCAACGATAGGAGAATTGTCATAGGAAGCCACAAAGGTGATGTCTTCTCCGACTTTAGTAGTACCGGAAACAGAGATGCTTAAGGTTTTAAGAACCTCTTCCGAAGAAGAAGAAGAAGATTCTGAAGAGAAAATTGATGAGGAAATCCCACTTGAAGAAGCATTACCGCAGCTTGCTAATCCCATAGCTACTAAAGCAATAAGAGGCAGAATAACGTGTTTTTTCATGACTTGATGTCCTTTCTTTACTTACTAAGTTTATTAATAGTGGCTAAAACTTTCTTTCTCTTAGCCAAAGAGATGAAAAGCTTTACTAATCCATAGATAAGAAGAACTCCTCCGATGCCTAAAGCAATAACACAGATATAGAAGGCCAGAGAAGTCATATCAATACCGACTAATTCGTTGTTTTCTCTCTTATAGGCTAAGAAGATGAAGATGATTCCGATAATAACCAGAATAGTTCCGATAACGACAAAGCAGAGAGAGTTCTGAATCTTGTCATACTGTCTCTGACTCTCTTTATGGAGCTCCTGGCTTTGCTTACGGCTTTCATCCAGTTCTTCAGCCATTAGTTTTTGACCTCAACGAAATTACCGAAATCGTTCTTGGCAGAAGCGATATTGATGGAATACTTGACGTTGCCGCTAGTGGATTCATACTGCTGAGCAATACCAACAACATCAGTTACACGTTTGCGTTGGAAGGAAGACTGATAAACCGTAATATCAGTGGCTGTCTTATCCCAGGCTTTAGTAGTGGGGTTATAAGTGTAAACATTGGCATTAGGTTTATTGAACTCACCTTCAACATACATGTCTCCAGCAACCGGCGCCGTTACACTTGTATGATCACTTCCATCATATAATTGTTTGGCTGAAGAAGCAGTGGCGATAGCCTTAGTTAACGGAGCATTCTTAGGAATATAGTAATGATAATCTTCATTACCAGAGGCATTGTTAGTTCCACAATAATACTTATAGGAAGTAATAGTGTTGCCATCATTATCAGAGAGATTGATATCAGAAGGAATCTTGATACGGATATAATTGGAATCACTCATTAAAGTAGAGAAGGTAGAGACATTCTCCATATCGGATCCAAAGTGTCCAAACAAAACCATGGAGTTATCCGTGTTATAGAATGGATAGGCTTCGTTATAGGCATTAAGCTCTTCTGATCCGCCATAAGCATAGGACGAGTTCTGAGAAATAGTGGTATTGAAATAAATGTAGTTGTTGGCTTTGGAAGAATCCTTCAAAGTGACTAAGACAGAATTGTATTTGCCGTCACCGATTTCAGCCGGAGTCGCTTCAATTGGAGTAACTGTTTCCTTTACCTTGTTGCCATCAGCATCAAGGACATACTCAATGTCACCTTCCGAATGGTTGAAGAAAGAATAGGAAACGCCGCTTAATTCATAAGCTCCGCCATACCAGGATAAGACACCTGATACCTTAATACGATTGCCAACGACAATCGGAGCATAAGAACGGAGAGTAAAGACATATAAACCATAATACTTGCCGTCAATCTTATCCTGAATATAGAAAGCATTGCCAACCTTTCTAGTGACAACACCCTCAAAGGTCCATCTGGTGTATTCATCGCAATATAAGGAATAAGGAACGTCATTGGCATCCTTATTGGTATATAAGGATTCATCATAAAGCTGATCAAGTCCTAAGGCTTTAGGGGCATCATAGTAATAATGAGTATCAGACTTTACAGCATCAGTATAAAGATGTTTCTTAAAGGCAATGGCGATATCATTGGCTTTCATGAAGGAATCATAAAAGTCAGAATCCATATCTTCTCTCTTACCGCTGAATAATGAATAGCCTTGATAGACCAACTCCAAATTCAGGTTTCTGAAAGAGTCCTGAGTCGGGTTATCATCATTGGAATACCAGACATAGGCTAATGATCTCTGATACCCATCTAAATCCGGTTCACCTTCTTTGCCAGTCTTGGCAGAAGTGGCTGACTGAACAATAACGTGCTTGGCGGCAGTGAGGATTCCTTTGTTGAAAAGAGAAGCCGACTTACCCCACTCCTGGATTTCAGAAGTGGATTCAGGTGTATCAACAGCTAAATATCTGACTTTGACATTATAGTTGCCGTTATAAGTAGTGAACTGGGTAGTATCACCATCGACATAATTTGTGAAGACAGCACTTTCCTTGTTAGGAGCGTAATCCGATAAAGTCAGCATTCTTTCAACACCGGTAACATTGAAATCGGATTTTTCCTTATCGTAAGCGGCCTTCGACTTATTAGTCATGACCTTAGTGAAGATATCAGCATCGAGTTTAAGATGGGTTTCTCCAACAATGTCTTCGTCCTTGACACTACTAGAAGAAATAGAACTTGAATCACCTGAGCTGATATTGTCAGAGCTAGTATTATCAGCACAGCCCATCAGGGACACAAAAGAGAGAAGAGCAATAAGTGACAGACTAATGACTTTTTTATTGTTTTTCATTTCTTTGATTCCTTAATTAAACAGCCTGGACACAATTCGAATAGGCTTTTAAGATGGCGGCCTCGACATTACCCTTTTCTTCCTTGGTATAGGAAACAAGTTTTCCGATTTCAGTTCGGGCAGTTCCAGATCCAATGAAGACAGGAGAGGTGAGATAATTGGCCTTTAAGGAAGGAGTGAGGTTAGGAATACGGTAAATTAATTCAGCAGTGGTATCAGCATAACCACCAGCAGCAACCGAACACCATCTCTTATAATCGTCAGTGCTGTAAGAAGAAACACGGACAGGATCATAGGAGTTTTCAAGTGCTAAGTCAGCATTCAAAGTAGGATTCGAGACATACTTGGAATAGAACTCCCAAGTGGCATTCAGTCTAGCAGTATCAGTCGTCTTGAAGAAGCAAAGGGATGGTCCCTGCATGATATATTTTTTGTTTTTCTGATAGCAAGGAACCGGAGCTAAACCACAATCAAAGGCGCCATCTGGTTCGTTATAAGCGGAACCGCCAGTGGATCCGATAGTGAACATGACTTTCTTCTTTAAGAACAAGTCAGAGGCATAAGCGCCATAGGATCCCTGAGTAACTAACGTTCCCGAAGAAGTAAGATTATAAACATCAGTTGTCAAAGTGACTAAATCGGTGTTGGGCTTACCAGTACCCGTCGCATCCACAAAGAGGAAATGACTGGCACCAGTACCTTGATCAGTAGTAAAAGGAATATTTCTCTGAGCCATCTGAGAAATAAAGAGGTTAGAATCAGAATCATAGCCTAAAGCATGGAAATCAGCGACTGAGGAATTCTCAGCCTGAATCTGGTTAGCAACATAAATCAAGGTATCCCAATCCCAAGTGGTAGGGTCACCTAATACAGCGCCATAGCTTCCGTAAGTCTCAGTCTTATGAGCCTTATAGAAAGCCGAAGATTCAAATACTGTCTTGTTGTAATACATGACTTCAGTGGATTTATATAAAGGAAGGGAATAAGTGCCGGTATATTGATACTGCGTGCCTTCATTGTAATAACCAGAGACAAAATCAGTTTTATCAAAGCTAGTATCAGCAGCAATCATATCATCCAAATTGATGATCTTGGAGGAGCCAGCTCCATTAGATCCCATATATTCAGAAAAAGAATCCGGATAACCCATGGTTATAGCTGGAACATAGCCGGCATTAAGCTTAGTCTTGACAGCATCATGCAAAGCATCATAAGAACCGGCAATCTGATAGGCTTTGACATAATAGCCATCAGTGGAAGCATGATCAGTATTGAACTTGTCGATGATACGAGTGAGGTTATTCATTTTGTCATGGCCGATACAATGCCAGAACTGAATTTCCTTAGAACCGGAAGATTCATTTGAAGAAGTACCTGTCGAACCGCAGCCTGTAATCATCAAACTGATCAGAGATAAAGCTAATAATCCTGTTTTTTTCATATGTTTTTCTCCTTGTTTTCCAGATAACGTCTAACCTTTTATACCGGCACGGGATACTCCGCGCATGATATATTTTCTAAAGACAATGAAGATAAGAAGCAATGGTAGAGTGACTAAGACAGTAGCGGCCATCTGCTGACCATAAGCATCAAAGTTAGTGCCAGTAGAGAAAGAGCTTCGCAAACCGTTTGAGACTAACCATAAGGAACGATTGCCGCTAGTGATTAAGTTAGGCCAGATATAAGAGTTCCAGGCACCCATCAGCTTCAGAATGAATATTGTAATTAAAGACGGCATGGCTAGAGGCACCATTACTTTCCATAGATACTGCCAATCGGATTTACCATCAACCTTAGCAGCCAGATACAGTTCATTAGGTATCTGCATGAAGTTCTGCCTTAATAAGTAAATATAGAAGACTGATACCATGAAAGGAATAATCATTGCTAAGTAGGCACCCGTTGCTGAACCATCGGTCCAGCCTAAGTTAGAAACGGAGACATAGTTAGTGACAACCATCATTTCACCTGGAATCATCATCGTAGAAAGCAATAAAGTGAACATGAAGTCCTTACCTTTGAATTCGAGTCTTGAGAAAGCAAAGGCAGCCAAGATGCAAGTGATGATAGTACCGATAGTAGAGAAGATACCGACAATCAGAGTGTTAGTAACATAGGTTCCGAAAGCAAAAGTCTCATTCAAATTAGCGTAGTTATTGACTAAGTTTACCGGCCAGAAAGTCTGAACACCGCCTGTAGAGAAGCCTTTGATTTCATCACCGCTCTTTAATGAGGTGATGATCATCCAATAGAATGGGAAGATAAACAATAAAGCAAAAAAGACTAAGAAAGCATAAGTAAGAATTAAAGAGATAATATGACCGGCAGTAGTGAAGTGTTCCTTAGTAGCAGTTGACTGATGTTCGTTTTTTATGACTAAGCGTAATTCTTTGGTAGAGCCAGTAAGTAAAGGAGCATTATTAGCACTTACTAAGATAGGAGCAGTGACAATCGGAGCTGATTCAAAAGAAGAAACATTCTTTTTAGAATGATTGACCTGTAAATTCTGGGTCAGAATATCAATACGTTTTTTCATAATTAATAATGGACCCTCTTCTTAGCAACAATCTTCTGAATCAAAGTAAAGAAGAGAATAATAATGAAGAGGATGACAGCACCGGCAGCCGCATACTGCATGGTGTTAGTCTTGCTCATCTGATTGTAAATGTAGTAAGCAACAGTCAACATACTTGAGGCACCCCAGGAAGTCTTAGTAAGAGATCCCGTACCACCAAATAAGGCTACCACACTAGTGTATTCCTTGAAGGCACCAATGAAGGAAGTGATCATGACATAGAGAATCTGAGGCGAAAGAAGCGGAATCGTTATTCTTCTGATGATTTTGAACTTATTAGAGCCATCGACTCTTGCCGCATCATAATATTGACCGTCTATATTCTGTAAGCCACCTAAGAAGATCAGAATCTTATAAGGCAGAGAGTGCCAGACAATATAGGTACATAAAGCAAACAAGGCCGCCCAGTAACTAGGGTTTGACCCACTGGATCCAGCATAAATCCAAGCAATATTGGTCTTAAAGAGATAGTTGATAATACCGTTATTATCGAAGATGATGGAGAAGACCATACCGATTGCAATAGCATTAGTAACATAAGGCATGAAGAAGATGGTTTGGAAGATTTTCTGCATAAACTTAACGGAATTCAAAGCAATAGCAATAGCTAAAGCTAAGAGAATTGAAATTGGAACAGTGATGAAAGTAATCAATAAAGTATTAGGTAATGCTACTTGAATGAAGTCAGTGATATAAACCTTGATGACACCGATTTCAGTCTTTGGCTTAATCATTAATATTTCTAAATAGTTGTCAAAAGTGAAGCCATCATTCGTATGCATCAAAGAATCATAATTCTTTAAAAAAGAAATACCGATAGTGTTAATAATCGGATAAAAGGTAAACACCGCCATTAAGATAATGACTGGTGCCAGATAGAGCCATGCCTTCCAGTTATTCTTGCTTTCCATAGCCTTTAGAACTCAATTCTCTTCTCAGTCTTGCCATCAAATAAGAAGACCTTATTCAATCTCAGACCGAACTTGACTTTCCCTAAAGATACTTTGGTATCCGAATCAGCAATAATCTTAATTTTATCGCCTAAGAACTGCGGATGAGAACAGACAAGTGAAATATCTCTTCCCATTGTGACTAGCTGGTCAACTGATAAAGTGAGCAGTCCCTCTTCAGGATTGACTTCAGCAATGAATCCTTCAGGACGGATAGTGACATAAATACTAGGATCATCAGCTAATTTGTCAGATGTTAAGACACATTCATCGCCGACAAAGACTTGATGGTTTCTGATACATCCCTTGAAGACATTAATAGGCGGAACACCTAAGAACTTGGCTACAAAGAGATTCTCAGGATTGTTGTACATGGACTGTGGATGATCTTTTTGCATCTCCACACCGTTTTTCATAACTACAATATCATCGCAGATGGACATAGCTTCATCCTGATCGTGAGTGACAAAGACAGTTGTGATATGAGTCTCCTGCTGAATACGTCTGATTTCTTCACGAGTTTGAAGTCTAAGTCTGGCATCCAAATTGGAAAGAGGTTCATCGAGAAGAAGAACACGAGGCTTCTTAACTAGTGCTCTGGCAATAGCGACACGCTGTTGCTGACCACCGGATAGTTCACTGGGCTTACGGTCAAGATACTGATCAATCTGAACTAGACGGCTAGCTTCCTGAACCAAGGCATCAATTTCATCCTTAGTCAGCTTTCTGGATTCTGGAATAGTCTTACCGTTTTCATCCAAGACATTGAACTGAGCATCTAACTTAATATTCTTTTCCTGATACTTAACGGCAATTTTCTTCTTTTCTTCAGTCAGGGAAGCCAAAATCTCAGTGACTTTAGATTTATAGTCAGTAGTCTCATGGAGACGGTATTTGAATAACTTAATAGCTAAAGATGTAGTGATGTGATATTGGTTGACTAAAGCTCTGGAAGCACCATCCTTGGAAATCTTGCCTTTAAAAGCGGAATTCTTAATAACGGAAATAACTTCTTCCGGATTAGTGAGAATCTTTTCCAAAGAATCAATATCAATTAACTCAGCATCTTTTTTAATCGTCTCAACCTCCATATTAGTAAGAGGGAAAGCGACATTATCATAAACAGTTAAATGAGGATACAAAGCATAGTTTTGGAAAACTAAGCCGATACCTCTTTTTTCAGGAGCAAGATGAGTGACTTCCTCATCGCCAAACCAAATTTCACCTTCAGTGGGTTGCTTCAATCCGGCAATCATATACAGAGTTGTCGATTTTCCGCATCCTGATGGCCCTAATAAGCCAAGCAGTTCACCATCTCTGATGTCGATATTCAAATCACCGACAGCAGTGGTATCCGGAATGTGTTTTTTGGGGTTACCAGGGAAGACCTTCGTCAAATGCTTCAGCTTGATTTCCATTGAAATGTGCCCCTCTATGAAATTACAAGAACATAATAATATTTACTATAAAGATTAATTAAAGTAGTAACTATAATTATATACTTTTTTACTACTCCCTTTCAATTGCTTTATTAAAGACAAAAATAGTTTTCAAAATGAAAAAATCAATATTGGAATAAACACATAAGGAAGTGAATGCAATCAATGGCTTTTAAGATTAAAATCCCGGTTTTCAATACTGGCATTTTGTTTCTCACTGGTTCGACTAAGATATTCGGAATAACTAAGATAAACATCTTTCTTATCAGTAGCTACTACATAGGTGTTAGCCACATAATCAAAGAAATCCTGGCCTGATTTTGAGAAATGCATCATCGTTATGGAAACAATTAAAGGAATTAAAACAGTGACTGCATCTAAAACAAACCCGACTAGAAAAACCAAGGCTGCCCGTCCAAAGTACTTCCAGCCATTGACATTAAGAGCATCAGCACCTATCAGGGAAATCTTAAAAAGATACATGCCGACTGTTTTTCTTCCTCTCTTAATAAACACAGGAATTAAGCAAAAAGAAATTAAGAATCCTAATGCAATCGAAACAACTAATTCCGAAATACTAGTAATGAAAATAACTTGGGTAAGCCGCAAATAATCTTCATTGGATGTCATCTGACCAATGGCATAATTTTCTATTTCAGTTGAATAGAAATTATAGTAGTCTTCATCCAAGCCTCCGTTTTCGAGATAGTATCCATGATTAGAACTATCCTCTATAAAAAGATTATTTGAGTTGGAATTCTTAGCTGTGCTTTTTCTGCCTTGGTAAGCAAGCATAGCATCCGTATTCTGAAAAAATGTTTCATTCAGATAATAGCTGTCTAAGGCTTTTGAAAGAACCTTTTTCTTAGCATCATAAGTATCAGTGGAATTCTCTTCAACGACCGTCAGAAGCTGATTGCTGTCATCATAAAGGCCAGACTCTCGCTGTAATTCGCTTCTTTTTTCGGCAACGGATATATAAGAAGAAACATGCTGAGTAGTCAATCCTGCCAATGAGAAGAAAATCAGACCAATCATGGTCGCAATAAAAAGATCAATCAAGGCACTGAACCAGCGTTTGTATAACTTGGCCTTGGGATATTCGACATCTAATCTTTCAGTGACTTGTTCTTGATTCACGGTTATTTCCTTTTTGAAAAAACACTGGCGACGTCTTCTTCCTCATGTTCATGAATATTGACAGTATGAGTCAAAGAAGCTAAGTCACTTAATGTCAGATTATCTTTGTTAATAAAGAAATAAGCTAAGGATACTAACGCAATGCAGAAAGAGAAGAACAGAATTTGAAATAAGGAAACACTTACTAAGAATCCAACTGATAAGATATTTATTTTTCCTAAAAACAGCGGAGAGAAGAATAATGCCGACAATTGAAGAATGAATAAAACAATATCTTTGACAAGATAATTCCAGAATACTGGGGGTCTTTCATCATTACGGTAACTAGCTAATCCAAAGAACCGATAACCGATAGTTCTTCCATGCTTGAAACATAGAGGAAAAACCAGATAGCAAATCAGGAAGCCAATCAAATAACTTAATAGCAAAGCCCAATCATACTGAACAATATAGGAATTATAAGAAGTCAGGAAACTATTATAAGTGTCGATATAAGTTTGATCCAAGGTCTGTACTTCATTGATTCCAGTCTTAACTGCACTTTGATATAAAGAAAGCAGACGAGTATAGGTGGTTTCGCCATTGCCATCTCCTAAATTAATATAGGCCATCAAAGTATGAGCAGTATCTGGATTCAGATAGAAAACATCATTCTGGCAATCAAAATCAGAATTAACCAAATCTTTATTAGTGCTATCCAATAGTAGAACCGCTTTATTTAAGTACAAAAGAGGTTGGTTAGATAAATCAGTTCCATTATATTGGTAATCACCGATACTATTTTCTTTTTTAAAAACACGAAAATAGTAGCCAAGATTGTCTTTGTTCTCTAAACTATCGCCACTTAAGAAAGTATCGCTTTCATTAACGGCAACCGCATTTTGCTTTCCTTGCTCATCTTCTTCCTGATAGGCATATCCTAATGATCCATCATTGGTTGGATTATTAATATAAAAAGAAGTCTTCATCAAATTAGTCAGATAAGATTTACCACCTGTCTCAGTAGATACCAGTCTCCCGGAATCACTATCATAGGTCTGCAGATGAGTCGAAGAAATAATGTCGATTACTTCTTGGCTTTTTTCAGTGTATTCACTGATTGAGCTAGTGGTAGATGGCAATAAAGAAAACAAAGGCTGGACCACTCCGACAAAGACGGAGAATGATAAGATAACCAGTAAAAAGTAGTCAACCAGAAGCACCACAAAACGTCTGCCTTTTTTAGCAGTCCGACAATCCGATAAATCAATAGGGAATCTTTCACTCATCGCTTAAATATTTTACCTTTATCAATAAGAAAGATAAAGAAAAGGGTTACCGGAAAGGTAGCTTTCCTGGTAACCCTATAAGAAACTTAATACTACTTCTTCAGTTCAGTGGCTAAAATGGTTTTCTGACTGCCTTTGATCCTTGATTGACTATAGATCAATCTAATGGTTCCAAAGACAATTGCAAAGGCGCTGATAGCAAGGGAGATGACAGAAACCACGAATTCAGTAGAACCGGGAGTGAAAACACGGACTTTCCTGACGTTGTAACGGAAAGAGAGAAAGAGGAAAATACCGCCAATGATCAGAAGAATGGTGCCGATGACTAGATAAGTCAGGGCATTGTTCTTCATGTCGGTGTATTTCCTGATCTGATTATGGCAGGTTTGATGCAAAGCATGGATTTGATCTTCCTTTAAGCCAGTCAAAGTATTGTCTTTGTGGCAATAAGGGCAAGTCAACCCTTGCTCCTGGTCAAAGCTTTTTCCGCAGTAAACGCAACGTGTTTTCATTTTTTAAGCTATTAAGCTAAGACAGCAGCGTAAGCTGTGTTGAAGGCATTTTCGACTAAAGCTGTGATATCAGCATCAGTAGTAGCAGTCTTGTCGTTGAAGACAGTATCAACAATGTTGCCAACAGCAGTACGGCAGGCAGAAGAATACTCAAAGACATCAGAGAGGAAGAATTTGCCATCAGTGGTATAAGTAGTATTGAGATTCAAAGCTTCACCAGTGTAGCAATTACCCTTAGCAGCAGAATTGGCATCAGCAGTGGTTCCGGCAGTACCGGCCGCAGTGATGGCCTTAATATCATCAGTATTATAAGAAGAAGTTCTTAACGGGAAGTAAGCAGTGTTCTTAGCTAAGGTAGCAGAGTTAGTAGTATTGGTGAGATACTTGTAGAATTCCCAGGAAGCTCTCTCTTCATTGACATCACTCTTCTTGAAGAAAGTGATGGAAGGTCCCTGAGAAACAACATTCTTCACAGAAGTAACGGTTGAATCCTTAGTGAAATCATAGACATTGGAATCAATAGCTAAGGGCTGATTCAAAGTAGCTTCAAAGCCGCCATTAGTAGCAAAGTATCTGGCACCGGCAGTGGAAGACATACACATAAAGATGGTACCGGCAACAGCCTTGTTGGAAGAATAATCATGATAACCTTTAGCAGCATTAGTGATAGGAAGCTGATTCTGAGTGCAGATTAAGCCCTCATTGTTCCACTTCTTGAGCTGAACCATCAGCTTCTTAGCATCAGCATTGTTGAAGGCAACCTGTTCGGAAGCCTTAGTAGCGGAGCCATTAGTGTACTTGATGCCCATATTCTTGCATAAGGAGATGAACATATTCTGGCCAGAATCCCAGCAGAACGGAATAGACTTGAAATAGCCATCAGCATCCTTCTGATTAGCAAATAAAGTAGGGAAATCAGTCTGCATCTGACGGGCAGTAGTGATCATCTGTTTCCAAGTAGTAGGAACAGTATAGGCAGCCTTAGAGGCGGCAGCCACCGGAGCCGTATAGACAGCAACTCCTTTATCATTAGTAGTTGATGTTCCGCATTCACCTTCGCCGACCTTATCAAAGACAGTCTGGTTAACGACTAAAGTTTCACCTGACTTGGAATAAGGCATAGAAAGGAACTTGCCATTATACATACCTTTTTCAATATCAAGATAGTTCTGATTTAAATCAGATAAAGCGGTAGTGGAATCAGCGACATACTTGCCAGCGGAAGTGGTCTTCATACCAAAGCCGACATTGGCATCATTGACATAGCCGGACACATCAAGAGTCAAGCCAGCCTTGTCAAAGACAGCAACGTTATCGCCATAAACGGAACACATAGAAGGAGTATCACCAGAAGCACCAGCAGTGTTAACAGCCTTAGCAATATCGGAATAAGATCCCTTATAAACCTGATTGACAGTGATATTAGGATGTTCAGTGTGGAAGGCATCAATCAAATCCTTGGCATAGTAATACTCACGATAAGTCGACTTGGCTCTAGCCTGATCTTCAGTCAAAGTATCAGAGATTTCCGGAACCTGATAGTTGTTCCACCAAGTGACCGTAACGGCCTTAGTAGGATCAACACCCGTATTGTCTAAACTAGAGGCGGAAGTTTCGGAAGAAGTGGAATTGCCGGAATTCTTGGTTTCATTGCAACCGACCATACCCAGCACTGCTACAGTAAGAGACAATGCTACTAAACTGCTTCTCATTAACTTTTTCATGGTTTCCCTCCTTTAAGTTAACGCTAGACACAACTATTATTATACTCAGAAAATC
>JBAXZY010000039.1:0-12967 GCA_041670045.1 Bacilli bacterium
ACAAGAGGGAAGAAACGTGATTTGATGGCTATGGCATTAGAGAATGCTAAGCAAATGCTGGATACTCACTTTCAGACCGCCAGACTGACTGATGATGTCTTATCCTTGCTTGAGGATTTAAAAACCAAACTGTCTTTAAAGAAAACTCCTCTTGATATTGAGTTATATGATAACTCCCATACCACGGGTTATGACTGTGTCGGAGCTATGGTCAAATACATCAACGGCGAAAAAGCACCTGAGCTTTACCGCAAGTATAAAATCAATCAACCTAACAAGGAAGATGACTTAGCCAGTATGAGAGAGGTGCTGACTAGACGGTTTACGAGACTCAAAGAGGAAAAAGCCAAGTTACCCGACTTAATCATTGTCGATGGCGGATACAATCAATGCCAAGTAGCTCTAGAAGTCAAAGAGGCTGTAAAGGTCGACATTCCAATAGCCGGTCTTGCCAAGAATGATAAACATGAGACGGATACTCTGATTAATGCCGATACCGGTGAAGAGATACCTTTAGATAAAGGCTCACCGCTATTTTTTCTTTTGATGCGAATGCAGGATGAGGTTCACCGTTTCGCAATTACTTTCCATCGAGCCAATCGATCCAAGGCTACTTTTAAAACCATCTATGATGACATTGACGGAATAGGAAAGAAGAGAAAAGACAAACTTCTCGACTTGTATCCTACCATGGATTCCTTGGAAGGCATCACTCAGGCCGAGTTGGAACAGTTAGTTCCCTCGCAGTCAGCTTTGAAGATTTTAGAGAAGCGTGATCTTTATGAGAAAGATGTGAAAGCCATTGAAGAACACCATAAAGAAATTGAGTCGTAACATTCTTAGGCTTAAAATAAGTTGCTTAGATAAACTAATTCCTTAAAAGAGGTAAACCAAAATGATTGAGAAAATGAAGTTTCAAAATTATATACCTACAATCCTAACTATGTTTTTTTCAGCCTTGTTAGTAGGACTGTTGGCTCTTGGCCATTCCCGATATGCTCTTTTAGGTGAAATGTCACTAATTAATAATCCTACTTTGGATCAACAGTTGGCGGATATCATCACCATCCTGGAAATTGTCGTTTTAGTAGGAATATTTGCTATTGCTCTTTTACAGCTATTTACGATTCATTTATATTCGATGCATCTTTTCTGCATAGGCAATATCTTTTTAGCACTGATAGTCTTAATCTTTGAATCCATTTATGTCGGCATATCCTTTAATGAAACAATTCTAGTAGATGGAGTTAATGAAAATATTTTTTATCCTTTGAACTGGCTTACCTTTATTTGTGCTTTTCTATGGTTGATTGCAGTTCTTTTAACTTTTATTTTCTTTGTCAATAAGCCCTACTTAGCGATCAAGAAAGAAATCAAAGAACGGGATGAAAACGAGAAAAAGAAACAGGATGACTTCAAGAATGAGCTTCATTCAAAGATTGCCTCTATGAACAAGGAAGAGCTTTTAACCTTTATCCAAAAAGAAAAAGATGCCGGAAATATCTCAGAAGAAGACTATCTTTCATTATTAAAAGAACTGACAACTCAACCAAAATGAAGCTTATTCTTGAAAAACCGTTTTAATAAATATATAATTTATAAGCCTATTAAGAAGGCATTCGGGACATAGCGCAGTTTGGTAGCGCACTTCCTTGGGGTGGAAGGGGTCATGAGTTCAAATCTCATTGTTCCGACCATTAGCGAAATAAGCCCTAGAAATAGGGCTTTTTTTGTGTCGTGATACGATTTTGATACACTGCTGATATTATTTGGGCTGCGTTTTAAAGGTCGTGTTCATTAAGGCTCTGCTCTTAGCTTTTGCTCTTAAAGACTGTTCTTAAAAAAGCTTTATTAAATTTTTGAGTCAATTATCTATTTCAATAGCTGATAGCTGTCTTAATATCAGGCAAATCAATATTTTCAGGGTAGGAATAAGTAGCATCACTGCTTGCCTTGGTTCTGGCTGCTCCTGCTACTGAATTGACGTCATAGACTTCGGCATCTTGGGTAGTCAAGACACAAAGAGCGTCTGTGAAAGTCAGTTTCAGGCTGACGCTGATAAAAGTTGGGGCCGAAGATTGTCTAGCCAAAGAGAAATCCGCATCGGAAGTAGTGGTGATCATATAGTTTTTGAAAATATCCATGCACTTGATATCTAAATCCAGGTTAGCTTCATAACCCTGACTTGTTTTACTGATGGATGAAGAAGAAAGAACATATTCGGGATTGAGGCTATAAGGGGTAGGATAATGAATATCGGACTGATAGTTCTTATAGTAAAAATCAAAGCTCATTTCCTGAACTGTCGAAGAAGAATAATCAACATCCTTGTCCGAAGAGATGGCTTGGTTTCTGACACGGTAATAGTCAATGCTGTTATTGGAAAAATAAATTCTTTCGGCCATCTTCACATTATTGCTATAGGTGATGTTTTCTTTCAGGATATTGGCTGAAGACTTCATCCAAGAAGTTCTGGTTATCTGTTCATTCGTAACAAACAAAGCCGTTGTGCTGGCAGTAGAGTAGCATTGCTGGATAACCTTATCCTGGTTAGCTGTATTTTGAATCAAGGCATTGAACAAAAGACCAAGGGTGGTCTTATTGTTATTGATTTCATCCACGAAATCATAAGTGCTGAAAGCATTAGGATAATTGGCTTTAAAGTCGGTGAATAAGGTATTGCCGCTGCTTTTAAATGTAACTTTGATTTCGTTAGTTGAATTTAGTAAGAAGGAATAATCCTTATTGGAGTCAGGCAAAACCTTGTATTCAGAATTATAGATGGATGAAAGAAGATAACCATCTTTGGGTGTAGCCTTGATTTTAGCAATATCTCCTGTATTGTAGCTGACAGTGTCAGCTACATAATCAGTGTCATTAATCGATAAAGAGTAGTCGCCTTCTAATGGATTGGTTTCCTGAAATGAAAGAGAAGAGATCTTAGTAGAGGAAACAGCCTCCATAAAAGAAACATCAATCAAAACATCACTGTCAGTAATACTGAAACAGTAGACATTAGTGGAATTGATGGCTATTTTTTCATCATTGATAGTCAGGGATTTGACGGCATATAACATAGGGTTCTTTAAAGTAAGAGTCAAAGTCACCGTTTCATCAACATAACCGGCATCAATATCAGTTTTAGCACTGCCATAGTTTTTGTTTTCATTGACAATCGAAATGCTCTTCTTAGTTTCAGGAAGAATCGGCTCAGGTTTGGCAGGAATATTCTCTAAAAAAAAGCTGGGAGCAATTGAAAGGGCAAATACGATAATTCCAACAAAAGCTTTGTTTTTGTGCATTATTATTTTTTCTTAACATATTTAGTATATCAAGTGAATTATGAATTGCGATTGTTGTGCTAAAAAACAATTGAAAAACCTAAAAAAAGAAATCATAATGCAATTATGAGTTTTTCTCAAGGGGGAAAATAAATGAAAAAATCAATTTCAAAAGCAACTACCATTCTAACCTTGTCTTTATTGACTTTGTCTTCTTTAGCTTCTTGTGGAGCCACTTCTAATATTTCTTCAGATTCTGTTAGTTCAAATTCTAGTGCTGATAATTCTTCACTTCTTCCCACTACTACTAAGGTCTTAGTGGAAATTACCACCAACGGTCATGGCACTGTCAAAGTCAGCGGACTTGATGCTGACAATAAGGCTAGTCTTAATACAGTCTGCCAAGTTACGGTTACTCCTAACACTGGTTATAAAGTAAGCAGCGTCAATGTCAATGGCACTGATATTACTAAGACTTTGGCTTTCACTCCTGATGATGCTGATACCAATTACATTGTCAATGCTACTTTTGTGGCTGATGTCACTTCCGGTCAAACTTTAGTTAAGCTGACTGGTGCCACTGGTCTTGAAGTCGGAAAGACTATGCAGTTAACTGCTACTGTTTATGGCCCGGATACTTCTCTTGTCTACACTTCTTCCGATGCCACTATCGCCACCGTTGATAGTAACGGAGTCGTCACTGGCGTCAAGGCTGGCTTTGTCACAGTAACAGCCACGTCCGTCTTATCGACTGAAGATAATCCGGTTTATGATACTCATACTTTCTTTGTCGAGCCTTCCTATATTGCTAGAATGGTTGAAGGATTTGCCAGTTATGAATATGCTAACGGTGTTAACTTCTCCGGTTCATTGGCAATCGCTTTTGGTCCTGGCTCAGTTGCTGAACCTGACAGTGCTCAGCTTAGCCTTCCTTATAGCTTTACCATTAAGAAGAATGCTAAAGCCACAACTTTGCTTTCAGCCTATAATTTCAACTTGTCTTTATCTTTTGACTCTAGCACCAAAATGGTGCTTTATGTGCTTGCTTCGCTGCTAAAGATCCCGACACTGTCATCCTCTGACAATATTGATATCAGTTATTTAGGAGATGGAACTTTAAAGATTCGCGGAACTACTAATGTCACTACCGGCACAGATGAACAGGCTGTCACTACAAAAGAAGTTTGCTTCTATAAAGAAGTTGAAATTGCCACTTTGCTTTCTGGGTTAGTTTCTAAGCTTCTACCAATGATTCCTTCAGGCACTGCTTCAACAAGTGGCATCGATCTCAGTTCTTTAGGAATCGGCAGTATCGCCTCTATTCTGCCTATGCTCAATCAGCTCTTGGTCTTTGACACTGATGCCGAAAAGGGAATCTCGGTTGCTCCGGTGATTGTCACCACTCTTCAGACCTATCTCACTAAATACCTTAAATCTTTACAGGAAAGTGAAGATGAAGATAAGTCTTCTCAAGGCACTTTGCTTGCTGCTTTATTACCAACTAACCTTCAGGACATCCGTTTCCCAGTCAGTTTAAATGAGGATAAGTCATTCAAGAGCCTTAATCTGGTATTTAAGGATAGCAAGGATGTTACTGATTCCAGCACCGGTACCAATACTCCTGTAACTTATAAGTGGTTGTCCTTCACCTTAGGCAAGGATGCTACTGCAGTAGATGCCGATTATTTCACTGGTTTAGAGACTTCTTATGCTTCAGCTGAAGCTGATTCTATTATTCTTGCCAATGTTGATACTTTAAAGACTAGTGTGAAAACGGACTTAACTAATTCCACTTTGCTTAATGGCTCTAAGACTGCTCATTCCGTCTATAACTGCATCCATTACAACAACAACTTGACCACTGACTTGACTTCTTATCGTGACTTAGTCACGGCCTTAACTGATACCACCTCTGAGAATTACATTACCAATGAGAAGATGATTCCAACTGATTTAAATTCTTATCTTCCTTACAGCTCCTTCGATGTGGTTAAAACTGATGATACTAAAAATGTCCTCCCTGATGAATACACTGTTAAGGTTGGGGATACTTTCAAGATCACTAACTACCAGGTTGTTGGTGATTCCACTTATGCAAGCTTAGAGACTAAACCTGATTTCACTGATATGAAATTAGGATCCAATGCTGTAAAGACAGTCACTAATGCTGATAAGACCGTGACGACAACTACTTATGTCTCCTATGACAAGGATACTCAGACTGTCACTATCGAAGCTCTTCCTGAAAAAGAGATTAATGTTACTTTAAGAACCGTGATCCCTACTGACTATAAAGGCAAGTATACTTATCTCACTTATTACTTCAATCTTCCGGCCGCTCCTGTTACTTCAGCTGAATAGTAACTAGTTGTAGGCTGTCTGTCAGTTATGATGGACAGCCTTTTTTAATGCTTATTATAAGATTTGTAATCGCTTTCATATATAACATAAGAAGCTAAAGAATCCGATAACTATCGAATTTTTTAGCAAGGTGAAGAAATAAGTTTCCTTAATTTCTATTTTCTTTTAGTTCCTAATCTTTATAATTGGTGGCGTAAATGCTTTGAAAGGGAAGAGTACGTTTCCTACTTAATCAATAGAGAACCTTGTCGTGGTGCAAGAAGGTGATTAAGAGAAACCGAACATGGCCCTGGAGCAGCTTAGGCGATAGGTAGCTTAAGCCGGATCGACCCGTTATAGTCAAAGAGTGTAGAAGCTTGCACTTACTAAGGTTAGCTTAGCAATAAACTAACGAATTAAGGTGGTAACACGAGAGTTTGTCTCGTCCTTAAGTAAAACAACTACTTAATGGATGGGACATTTTTTAATGCCTCATCAGAAAGAAGGCATCATGAGTGAACTCTCAATACGTCATTTATCAAAATCCTTTGGATCACACCAGGTTTTAGATGATGTCTCCCTAGAAATAAATAAAGGGGACATCTACGGTGTCTTAGGTTTGTCCGGAATGGGTAAATCAACTTTAGTCCGTTGTATCAACGGACTGGAGACTTTTGACAAGGGTGAAATTTACTTTGAGAACCGCTTGATTGCCTCAAAAGATAAAAAGATTGACCGCCTAGTGAAGCAGAAGATTGCGATGATCTTCCAATCCTTCAATCTCCTTTCCCAACAGAACGTTCTCAATAATGTGGCTCTTTCTTTAAAAATATCCAATAGCAAGGATAATCACTTATCGAAACAGGAAATCAAAGACAAGGCCCTATTAGCCCTAAAGAAAGTCGGTCTAGCAGATAAAGCTAGATCGTATCCTTCCGAACTCTCAGGGGGACAGTGTCAGAGAGTCGCTATTGCTAGAGCCTTAGTCTTAAAGCCACAGGTGCTCTTAAGCGATGAAGCGACAAGTGCTTTGGATCCCGAAACAACTGATTCCATCCTCTCTCTTTTAAAGGAACTTAATCAGGAGATGGGACTGACGGTCGTGATGATTTCACATCAGATTCAGGCTATTGAGTCTATTTGCACCAAAGTTGCTATCCTCGATCACGCTAAGATTGTAGAAAACGGGGATCTATCGGATGTCTTCCTCAATCCTAAGACGGAAATAGCTAAGCAGCTGATTTATTCCAACCATGTAAAAACCATGCTGGACAGCAAGAAAATGATTCGTCTGATGTTCAATGGTAACTTAGATGAGCCGATCATTGCCAATATCGTCCAGGATTGCTCGCTTCTAGTCTCAATCGTCTATGCGGATACCAAAGTCATCGATAAGAAAATGTATGGTCAGGTGGTCATCAAACTGCCAAGTTTAGATAAAGATACGGAGAAGTTAGAAAAATACCTTTCTCTCCATCAAATCAATTATGAGGAGGTCAACCATTAATGTCAGCCACTGCAATCTTTACTTCCTTAGGTGAAACCCTAGGAATGACAATCATCTCCACTTTCTTAAGTTATCTAGTTGGATGGCCGTTAGGAATAATCCTGAATGTCACTTCTAAAAACGGCTTACGTCCAAAGAAGGTTCTGAATCTGATTCTCGGTTTCTTCATCAACGTCATGCGTTCTATCCCTTGTCTCCTGCTGATTGTCATCCTGATGCCTCTGACACGTCTGATATTCTCCACTGGCTCTGGTCACTGGTACACAATGATTATTCCTCTCTTCTTCTCTTCCTTTGCCTATGTTTCCCGAATGGTGGAAACCAGTTATAACGAAGTCGATGGCGGAGTGATTGAGATGGCAAGATCGTTAGGTGCCTCCGATTATCAGATTATCACTAAGGTCATGTTCAAAGAAGCTCTTCCCTCTCTTCTGATGGGATTAGCTGTCAGTTCCATCTCAATTCTCGGTTATACGGCCTTTGCCTATGACTTAGGTGCCGGAGGACTGATTGCTGACGCCTATGAATTCTATACCCATAATACTCAGAATTATGCTTCATACCCAAATGTCTGGATTATTACACTCGTGATTGTCGTAGTCGTTCAGTTGATACAGGAAGGCGGATTGTTGCTTTCGAAGAAACTTGATAAAAGGAGAAAAGCCAAATGAAAAGCAAAAATACATTATTATTAGTCAGTCTCTTATTATTAGGAGGAGTCAGTTCTTGTTCAACCGATACTAGTAAGACCATTTCCGTCTGTGCCTCTGAGTTGCCTCATGCTCAAATACTGAATGATTCCGTAAAACCTATTTTAGAAAAAGAAGGCTACACTTTAAAGGTTACAGTCTTAGACTGGACACTGCAAAACGATGCCGTCTCATTTTTAGATTATGACGCCAACTATTTCCAGCACATTCCCTACCTTGATACCTATAACCCTAATGAAGACAAAGTCTTCCCGGTCTGCAAAGTTCATTATGAGCCACTAAAAATCTATGCTGGCAAAGCCAGTGTCGCTTATACGGATAAGAAGGCGACTTTTGAAATCTGCAATGATACTTCAAATGGCACCCGCGCTTTGGATTTATTAGTAGCTTCCAACATTATTGATTCCTATGAGAAAGACAGTGACGGCAATGCCGACTTTACCAAACTTCCTAGCAATATCACCACCGTGGCTGAGAACCTTTTAGTAGCTTCCTTACCGGATTATGATTATGGCCTCTTGCCCTGCAACACGGCCATGACTGGTAATATTGACGGCAATTCAGATAGTAATAAGGATCTACCCAGTGAAAGCAGTGAATTGGCCAGTAAAAAAGCCAATGTCTTAGCGGCTAACACGACTGAATATAACAGTAACGCGGTCTATCAAACCAAGATTGATGCCTTAGCGGATGCTCTTCTCTCGGATACGGTCAAAACGTATATCAATGATACTTGGAAGGGTGTTGTTTTAGCTTACCAGGAAGACTTAAGAAAATAATCCCTTTCTTAGTTGATTTTAGGATACTAAATTAAAGTCGTGCTTTTTTGATATAATTAATATAAGCCTTAAGGAGTGGCTCTTATCTTGGATTCCCGTAGTTGGCTTTATTTGGTTTTGTCGCTGGTCTTCATCATCCTATCGGCTTTTTTCTCTTTGGCAGAGACTGTCTATTCTTCCGTCAACCGTTATAAAATGCAGGTCTTAGCTGACCAAGGAAACAAAAGCGCGAAACTGGTTCTGAAAATACTGAATCATTTTGATTCAGCTTTGATAACTACTTTAATCGGCAACAATGCTGTGGCCGTGGCTTTATCAGTGGTCTCAACTGCTTTATTCATCACTTGGTTCCATAACACCATTGATGAAGGCTTGGTTTCATTGATTGCTTCCATAATTATCACTGTACTTCTCTATATCTTTGCGGAAACCTTGCCTAAGCAGATTGCCAAGAAAATACCCAATAAATTAGCAACCAGGATTATTTATCCTTTGTGCTTTTTCTATATCATTTTCTTCCCATTCACAATGATTTTCTTAGGAATATCCCTTTTAGCTAAAAGACTTTTTAAAGGCAAAAAAGAGCCAGAGCTGACTGAAGACGACTTCAATTCCGTCATTGAAACCAATGAATCTCATGGCTTATTAGAAGAAAACGAAACTGATATTATCCAAGCTTCCTTTGATTTCACCGATACCTCCGTAAAGGAAGTATTGACTCCTAAAGAGAAGATGCTCGAAATTGATTTGAAAGGCTTGACTAATACCCAGCTGATCAAACAAATCCTGAATACCAATTATTCAAGAATCCCGATGTATTATCAAAACAAAGACAATATCGTTGGCGTCTTGATTGTAAAGAAATATTTAGCTGAATACCTAAAGGATCCCCATGTCTCTTTGGCTTCTTCCTTAGAGAAACCCTACATTGTTTCTCCAACCATTATGATGGATGATGTTCTTGATGGCTTCAGAAGCCATCATACCCAAATTGCTCTTGTTTATAAAGACAACCATCTTTTAGGTATGATTACAAGTGAGGATGTTTTGGAAGAACTGGTCGGACCCATTAGTGAGAAGTCGGGTTCAACTAATATGGGGACAAATCTATGAGCGGACAGGATATCGGTTATTTAGTCATTATCATCGTCTGCTTGGTACTTAGTGCTCTGTTCTCTCTTTTGGATATGGCTTTTTCTTCTGTCAAATTGTCAAGGCTAGAACGGGAAGCTGACAAAGGTAATCTTAAATCAAAGAAGGCTTTAGCCTTTGCCAAAAACTATGATGAAACGATAGCCACTGTTCTTTTCGGAAATGACTTTGTCAACATCTTAGCTTCTTCTTTGGCTTCATTGTTAGGGAAGGATTTGCTGGAGCCTTTAGTCGGAGACTTCTACTCCACCTTGTCTTCTTTGATACTCTTATTAGTCCTCTTGATTTTCTGTGAAATCCTGCCTAAGGCTATAGGCAATATGCTTTCCTATTCTATTAGCAGACATAGCGTCAATATTGTTTCCGTCTTCCGAATCATCTTCTTCCCCATTGTTTATCCGGTTAATAAACTAATCAGCAAATTCACTTCCCATTTAGCTGAAAAAGCCGGACCGGAGAGTCAGGTAGCCTCAGATCCGGAACTGGAGCAGATGGTGGATGAGATTAAGAAAGAAGGCATCATTGATTCTGAGCAGAGTGAATTGCTCCACCGTTCCTTGGATTTCAAAGAGACATCCTGCTATGAAATCATGACACCGCGAATTAAAGTCTTTGGCTACGACATTGAAACTCCCTTTGATGATTTCCTTAAGGAAAAAGACTGTTTCAAGCATAGCCGAATCATTGTCTTTAAGAAAAACATGGACCATGTCATCGGTTATATACCTGTCAAAAACCTTTTAAAGGTCTTAGTGCAGGAAAAGAAACCGGAAGTCAATAAACTGACTCTCCCGGTTGTTTCCGTACCCCGGACCATGATGATATCGTCAGCCTTGGAACTGATGAAGCATGCCAAACACCATATAGCCGTCGTCAAAGATGAATATGGTGGAACTGAAGGCATCATCACCATGGAAGATATCTTGGAAGAATTAGTTGGTGATATGTGGGATGAAGTTGATGACCCTCAGCAATACATTCAGCCTTTGAAAGAGAAAGATACTTATCTTGTCGATGGTCCTTTGAACATTGATGACTTCATGAACTTCTTCGGAATCGATCCTGATAAATTAAGTGATGATTATTCAACAGTATCCGGTTTTATCCTTAACCAGTTAGGAAGATTTGCCAAAGTCGGAGATGAAGTGAAGTTTGAGAATCTGGACTTCAAAGTCGTCCGTGTCACTGAATACACTGTTGCCCTAGTAAAAGTTAAAGCCTATCCAAAGCCGGATGAGGACGAAGAAGAGGAAGAAACGGAAGAAGACAATCAAAATCTCTTTGACAAAATCAAAGACATGCGAGAAGAAAGAAAAGAAAAGAAGCAATAACCTATTATTAAGGTTACTGCTTCTTTTAAATAAGTTGCTACTTAAGTTTTTAATCGGCTACTACATTGATTTCTTTAACATCATCCGGAATAAAATAGCACATTTCCTCATGTGCATCAATGCCTTTGCCAATCTGGGAGACATTCATCTTGAAGTATTTGATGTCAGCTTCAGCTAGAACATTGCCACTTTCATCCATGATGGAAGCTGTGCTTTTTACAAACATCTTATTTTCAAAAGCAATGACCCCTTTGCCAATCAGTTTAGCATCATAAGGAACCGGTTTGCGGAACCGGACATTGATATCCATGGTGACGCCAAAGATCGACTCATCCTTTACCCAGCAGGCTCGCATCCCAAGTTCATCAAGCATGGCCGTGATCATTCCGCCATGGGTTCTTAGAGGATAGGACTGATGTTCTTTCCTGAAAGTGAAAACAGTCATGACACTGTTGTCTTCCATGTTGTAGAAAGGGGCTTTGACACCTAAGGGATTATCCAATCCACAGATGATGCACATCTTCGAGTTTCTTTGTTTGCTGATCACTTTCATAGTTTAGTTTTCCTTTGAAAAAATATAGTCTTCACTGGTTTCCTGTTTGAAAAAGAAGGAACTGATTCTGATGGGAAGGATGCTCTTTAAATAGTTGCGCAATTGCTCGGGAGCATCAGTGTCCTCTAAATAATTAACTTTTTCATTGCTGGAATAGAAAATGATCTCAACAGTATTCTTTAAAGCAATCACTGGCTGAATGCGTAGGCTTACTTCGACTTCTGACTGTCCATCATCAACCATGAAGTGCTCTAAAGTCATCTGAATATTCCGTAAATCCAAATTGTTTAAGGAACTGAAGTCCTCTTTCCGGGCATAGATGCCGATGACTAACATACTCAGTGATTCTTCCATGTTTCTTTTTCCTTTCTCTATTGTAAGTATCAAGCCTTTTTATCGCAAGAAAAAGAAGAGAAACAGTTTATCTTCTTTTACTCTTAACTTTCTTATCTCTTTTATGGTTATCAAGGTTTATAATTATAAAGCTGTTATTAATTATATATATTTAAGGAGAAACCTTATGCGTAAAATGACCAGCGATGAGATCCGTGATACGTGGCTGAATTTCTTCAAGAGCAAAGGCCATTATATTGAGCCTTCTGCCTCTTTGATTCCAAACAATGATCCGACTCTTTTATGGATCAATGCCGGTGTTGCGGCTTTAAAGAAGTATTTTGATGGTACTCTCACCCCGAAGCATAGAAGAATCACTAATGCCCAGAAGTGCATCCGTACTAATGATATCGACAATGTCGGTCATACTGCCAGACATCATACCTTCTTTGAAATGATGGGCAATTTCTCCATCGGTGACTATTTCCGTCCGGAAGTCATACCGTGGGCTTTCGAGCTTTTGACTTCTGACAAGTATTTTGGATTAGACAAGGATAAGCTTTTTATAACTTATTATCCGGATGATCTTGATACTTACAACCTTTGGGTCAAATGCGGTATGAACCCTTCCAATATGGTTCCCTGCAAGAACAACTTCTGGGAAATCGGTGAAGGACCGTGTGGTCCGGATACGGAAATCAACTATGACCGCGGCGAAAAATGGGATCCGGAACATATTGGTGTAAAATTAGTCGCCGATGATATGGAGAATGATCGTTACATTGAATTGTGGAATATTGTTTTCTCCCAGTTCAACGCTGTTCCTGGCACTCCGAGAAAAGACTATAAGCTTCTTCCGCAGAAGAATATTGATACCGGCGCCGGACTTGAAAGAATCGCCTGCATCATGCAGGGTACTGATACTAACTTTGAAACCGACTTGTTCATGCCTTATATCAAGCAGTTGGAGAGTGAAGCTAA
>JBAXZY010000040.1:0-12730 GCA_041670045.1 Bacilli bacterium
CATCAATAAAAGTCTTAACGATATTGTTTCGACCTGCATTTTATATGGGTTGGATGAAAAGAATGCTACAGATTTGATTATTAAAAACACTAGCACTGATAACCAATTTGTTTTAAAAGGGTTTATCGATGATGCCCGCAATCTCAATCAATACCGCCGGATAAACACTACTTCAGGAGACAACAAAGTCTACGGGGATAGTGAGGCTTCCCGTTACTTAGAGGCTTTTAATAGCATCACGCCCAAAGAATATTTATCCTTAAGAATGAATGCCAATCCTCCCTCATTTATGTTAAAGGAATTAGAAAATTTAAAAACCCAGTCCGGATTCTCTAATCCAATAATCAATGTGGTATTGGACTACTCTTTGAAAAGAACCAAGGGTGAATTCAACGTCTCTTTCATTGAGAAAGTTGCCGCTTCTTTAAGCATCCAGGGAGTCAACTCAGCTTATGACGCGATGGTGAAACTAGATAACCGTGACTTTGAAGTCAGTCAGATAGCCAACCGGAAGTCTTCAGTTAGAAAAGATACCTCCAAGAAACCAAGTCAAGACAAACCTCAGACTGAAAAGACAGAAGAAGAATTAAAGAAACAGCAGGAAGACTTGCTGAAATTAGGGAAGTTCTTCAAAATATGATTCTCAATACCAAAGACAAAGATAATTTGCTTAACAGTGTTACTATTCCGAAGGACACTAAGATTGGCCTTACCCCGGAACAGAAAAACCATTTGATGTCTTCAATTGACAGTCTTTTAAAAACTGATCCTCTAAATGCTAAGAAAATAAATGATTGTTTAGAGACAGACAAAACTTATGACAATTCCCTTGGAAACATTTATTTTTTCTTAGATGACAACTTATATTGCAAAAACTGCAAAGGCCAACTGTCTTTGTGCCCTAAAAAAGCCAAAGGTTATTATTTAGTCCCTGAATATGACAAATACCGGGATATGATTCTTTTATCAAATCAGCCTTGCAAATTAAAGAAAGAAGAAATCAAATTCCTTAATTCCATCAGCCCTACTTACCTCAATCCTAAAACAATCGTTGACCAAAGCCTTGACTTGTATAAGAAAGTCACGGATTTTACTTCCTTTGCTGTTAAGTATCATGATACGGTCGATGGCGTTAGAAGAATTGGCTCTAAGGTTTTGGGATTTAAGGAAAAGGATTATAACCAGGGATTGGTGTTTTACAGTATCAATTCCAAGGATATCTCCAAACGTCTTTTAATGATGACGGCCTTCTTATTTGCTAAGACTGGCAAGCAAGTCAGTTATCTCATCTTCTCCGATTTGGTAAAAGGACTTTCTAACCGGATCTATAACCTTAGCCTGCCTTATCAGAATGATTTTTATAAAGCTTTGAATGTGCCGGTTCTGATTTTAGAAGGAATCGATGATTTGCCCCGCTATGGCTTAACTAATTCTTTTAGAACCGAATATCTAATGACACTGTTTAGGAAAAGAAACCAAAAAGGTCTGATTACTTTTGCTTCCGTCAATGAGAAGCGGGATCTCGAAAACTTGAACTATACTTTGTTTTCAGGCCTTGACTGCCAAGCTGAATCTAAAAAAATCTTTGCCAGTCTGTTTGATTCCTATATCAACAAAGACCTTCCTTTTTGAAAATCATTAGAAAATCTGTCCCCTGAAGCTATATAAGAGTTGAAGGGAACTATTGCCAAATGGTTTATCAAACGGCTGTATCAACTTGTGGACAGGCCTGTGTCCGCAATCTTTTAGTTCTGATTTTGAAAGATGAAGACTTTGCCACTAGCGTCATTCATCTTGATTGCGATGATTTTCTGGAAATCCGGCAGGAGTTGAAAGAACACGGATTTGTTTTTCAAGGTTATGAAGTAAATGATTTGAGCGTTATAAAAAAAGAACACTTTCCCTTAGTGGCACAAGTAAGAAATGATGAGGCCAGTCATTTTGTGGTGGTAAAGAAAATCCATCATGGAAAAGTCTTTTTGGATGACCCACAGTTTGGTGAAATGATTCTAAGCGAAAAGGAATTCAAAGAAGTCTTTTTAGGAAAAATGCTTCTAAGGATTAAAGAAGAGAAAGTGCCCTTGAAGCCTTTGATTCCGGCCTTGTCTTTTCAGGAAACATGGAGCTATTTGCTTTTAACAATCTTGGAGACCCTGTCTTTCACTGGATTGTTCTATTTTATGAATCAGGATACTGCTTTTGTCCTGCTGATTGTCTTAGGGATTGGCTCTTTGATATTGATAATACTTCAGAATTTGTTGAATTTTAGATTCCGCAAAAGACTCGAAAAAGAAATCTTGGTTCCTTATCTGAAGCTGACTAGAAATCAAAACGATTTCCCGATGATGACGAAAGTAATAAATAGTGAGGTTAATCGGGCCTCAAATCTTGTATCCTATACGGTGTTATTGTTACTTAGCTTATGTTTAGTGGTTTCAAACGGCGCCTTTATTTCCACCCTTAGTCTATTAGGAATGCTGTTCCCATTTGCCTTCGGCTTTTTGTCTAAGGAGAAAAATTATGCTGATCGTTACTGCAGCTTTAAAGAAGCTAATTTTATGCGTAGCTTTAAAAGCGCAGAAATAAATATTGGAGCGTTGAAAGAAAGTAATAAAAAAGCAATGAAAATCAGGAATGAAATGGTTTTTTCATGGATGCTAGAAATAATTGTTATCTCAATTTTAATAATACTGAAAATGACATTGAGCCACATTTCATCTCTGAATTTCTTTTTATTCCATTTAATTTTGACCCTAACAGTCACTAAAGCCGTAAACGGAATGAAGAAAACATATTTAGAAGATTATGAACGAGTGAACCAAATTAATGCTCTTTCATACCCCTTATCCTCATTTTTGCTTAAAAAGGACTTCCCATTAGGATATACTAATAGTACTATTGGAGGCTTTGTGGATGGAAGCAAATCAGCACATAATCGATTACCTAGACAAAACCGGTCAGAAAAAGAACCTTCTTGACCTTTTTAAGAAGGTTTATGACCACACCCTTGAAGTGTTAAAGAAGACCGGATCTTATGAGGTTTCCTTATCATTAGTCGGAAAAGAAGAAATGCACCAGTTGAATTTCAAATACCGGAAAGTTGATCGACCCACCGATGTTCTGACATTCGCCTATCGGGAAGCAGACTTCATTAAAGAACCTATTACGGACTTAGGCTGCATTATTCTTTGCCCAGACATTGCTAAAGATCAGGCTAAGGAATATTCACATCCCTACCTTAGGGAACTCTCATTCTTATTCATCCATGGTCTCCTTCATATCTTCGGTTACGACCATCACGGGCTTGAAAAAGATGCTCAGATTATGTTTGCTCTTCAGAATAAGATTCTTGATACCCTTCCGATTGATTTCTATACCAATATCAGTCGCCTGAAAAAAGAACTTCTTAAGGCCCAAAGCAACTCCTTAGCTATTTTCTCACATTTCAAAGTTGGTGCCGTTGTAGTTACTAAAGACCATCGTTATCACCCGGGATTCAACATTGAGAATTCTTCCTATCCGGCTACCGTATGTGCTGAACGGGTGGCTCTCTTCTCCACTTATGCCGCCGGGTATAAGAAAGATGACATTGTGGCTCTTGGCTGTATTACCTCCGCTAAGACTGTTGGCACTTGCTGCGGAGTCTGCAGACAGGTGATGAGTGAATTGATGAATATTGATTGCCCCGTCTACATTTTCAACAAAGACTGCAGCAAACATATGTATACGACTGTTAAAGATTTGCTGCCTTATTCGTTTGGACCAAAGGATCTATTATCATGAAAAAAGTTGGTTATGTCTGTGTCTATGGAAGAGCCAATGCTGGTAAATCTACTATTATAAATAAATGTCTCGGATTTAAATTGCTTCCGGTTTCCAGCAAGCCTCAGACTACAAGAGACAATGTTCATGCAATTTATAATGACGAAGACAGTCAAATCATCTTTGTCGATACCCCTGGCGTTTTCAAACCCCATGGCAAATTAGGCAGCATTCTTTTACGTGATGCCGAAAGTGCCAAAGAAGGAGTTGACGTAATTCTTTATGTTATCGATGCTTTTGAAGCTCCTAATTTTGAATTGGCAACCAAACTTAAAGATTCCACTATACCGGTTGTTGTTGCTTTCAACAAAATCGATTTGATTAAAGCTGATATTGGAAAAGAAAGATTAGCCCGTTATCAGGAACTTTTGCCTAAGGCCAAGTTTATCGAAGTATCGGCCCTTACTGGCTACAATATTCCGGAATTGTTGGCTCTATTAAAAACCTACCTTAAAGAAGGCAATGAAGAATTTCCTAACGGTGAAGTCTCCGATAGACCAAAGGAATACATCATCTCCGAAATAATCAGAGAAAAATGTATGCGTCTTTTATCCGAGGAAGTTCCTCATTCGATTTATGTTGATATGAAAGAAATCCAAGAAGAAGGCGATGGCATGGAAGTTTATGCTGATATCATTGTTGAAAAAGACTCTGAGAAAGCTATCGTAATTGGAAAGCAGGGCAAGATGATCTCCGCTATCAGCAAGTACAGCGAAGATTCTATTTCCGCTTATTTTGGCAAAAAAGTTTGTGTCAACCTTTTAGTAAAGACCGTTCCGGATTGGCGTAATTCCGATCGTTATCTGAAGAAATTCGGTTATGAAGAATGATCAGTGGGAAAACAGAAACTATCAGTGGCCTGGTTTTAGGCTATAGCCAATATGGGGACTCATCCTTGATTGTTTCGTTTGCTTCCGATAATGGCTTAGTTTCTTTGCTGGCTAGAGGAATCTACAAACCAAAAAGCCCTCTAAAACCTTTCCTAGTGGTCGGCTCCTACCTAAAATGTGACTGTAAAGTCACCGAAAAAAACCTCTATCTTCCTAGTTCAGTCTTAGTCATAAAGGATGCTTCCTTAGCTATGACTGATTATGTTTCTTCCTGTTTCCTGATGTTTTTAAGCGAAGTCTCCTTAGCCTTCTATCGTTACGGAGACCAATATCCCTATGAGGACGTTTCTTTGATTATTCAGGCCTTGATTCAAAAAGGCGACCCTTTGTCCCTAGCTTTGCTGCTTATGGGAACTTTCTATAAATCACTTGGCTTAAAAGAAGATACTGACGGGTGCTTTAATTGCGGTACTACAAAGCAGATTGTTTCCTACTCTTTAGAAGATGGCGGCTATATTTGCAAAGACTGCAATCAGGCCTTCAATAAGCCAACTAAAAGTGAACTGCAGCTATACGTCTTTAAATTCGCTTTTATGGATTTGAATGAGAAAACCTTAAGCAAAATAGTCCCTTCCAAAGAAGGCAAGTTCTTACTAGAAGACTTATTGAATAATTTGATCAGCTATTTCGACTTGCATCCAATTAAATCCTTATCGCTTTTTCTTAAAGCCCTCAATGGATAGTATGTGCTATACTTTTATAGTTTAATAGATTAAAACGAGGTAACAGAATATGGCAGAAAAAGAAAAGACTTTCGAAGAAATCACCAATCATTTGGTCACATCAGGATTCGTTTATCCGGGCAGTGAAATCTATGGTGGCTTATCCAACTCCTGGGATTACGGTCCTTTAGGCGCTTTAGTCAAGAATCATGTTAAGGATCTTTGGCTTCGTCATTTTGTCCGTGGCATTGAATACAATGTCCAGATTGATCCGGCCATTATCATGAATCCGAAGGTTTGGGAAGCAACCGGCCACGTTTCTAACTTCCATGATCCTTTAGTTGATTGCAAATACTGCCATGCCCGTTTCCGTGCCGATGACTTAGTCAAGAAGCAGCTTAAGGATGTCGATGTTGATGGCATGACCACCGATCAGTTAAACGATATTGTTCAAAGCGGCAAGATCGTCTGCCCGACTTGTGGCAAAGCTTCTTTCACTCCCATCCGTCAGTTCCAGATGATGTTCAAGACCTTTATCGGCGTCACTGAGGATCATACCTCGACTGTTTATTTACGTCCGGAGACCGCTCAGGGCATCTTTGTCAACTTTAAGAATGTCATGCGTACCACTAGAAGAAAGCTTCCGGTTGGTATTTGTGATATCGGCAAAGCCTTCCGTAATGAAATCACACCTGGCAATTTCACCTTCCGTACCCGTGAATTTGAGCAAATGGAAATCGAATTCTTCTTCAAGCCGGGCGAAGATGAAAAATGGTTCCAGTTCTACAAGGACAATTGCAAGGCTTTTGTTGAGAAAATGGGTCTTAAGGATGAAAAAGTCCGTTTCCGTGACCATGAGCCGGCTGAATTAGCTTTCTATTCCAAAGCTACGACGGATATCGAATACTTATTCCCGACCTTAGGCTGGGGTGAATTGATGGGTATTGCCTGCCGTGGTGATTATGATTTGACTAAACATCAGGAATCATCTGGACAGGATCTCACTTATCTTGATCCGGATACGAATACCCGCTACTTACCTCATGTCATCGAACCTTCCTTTGGACTTGACCGTTTGATGTTGGCTTTATTCTGTGACTCTTATGAGGTTCAGTCCTTGGATGATGGCAAAGATAGCCGTATTGTCATGCACCTTGATCCTGAACTTGCCCCTTACACGATCGCCGTTATGCCTTTAAGCAACAAGTTAAGCGATGATGCCAAGAAAGTCTTTGACGGTTTACGTGAGAATTATGATGCCATTTTCGATACCACTGGTTCTATTGGCAAACGTTATCGCCGTGAAGATGCTATCGGCACTCCTTTATGCATCACCTATGATTTCGATTCCTTAAAAGATCAGATGGTTACTGTTCGTGAAAGAGATTCCATGAAACAGGAACGTGTCAAGATCAGTGATTTAAATACCTACATTCAGAATTTCTTAGGCCGTAACAAGGTTCTCTAGAAGGAGCTTCTCTTTGCCTTATTCGAATAATCCCGGTGGACCTAACCTTTTCCAAGAGGTTAAAGATAAAGCCGACATCGTTCGTGTAATCAGCTTCTATCTGGGAAGCCAGGCTTTAGTAAGGAAAGGCAAAGTCTACATGAGTGTCTGTCCGTTTCACCATGACACTCATCCTAGCATGCGCATCGACCCGGAAAGGAAGATGTTCAAATGCTTTGCCTGTGGCGAAGGGGGAGACTGCATCAAATTCGTTGAAAAATACGCTCATCTTACCCCAATGGAAGCCTTAAAGAAAGTCTGCGATATCTGTCAGATTCCTCTTCCTAGTCAAGTTAAGGATTTCAAGCCGGTCGTCAATCCGCTGATTGAAAAATATCAGAATGAGCTTAACGCTCTTTTGGATCTGAAAAAATTCTATAGTCTGGCTTTAAAAAGCACCGATGGTGCTGCCGGTCAAAAGTATCTTTCTGATCGAAAGATACCTCCGGATATCATTGATCATTTCGGTTTAGGATTTGCTCCTTTGGATGATACTTTAAGCATTAAATCCCTGCGTGAGCACCGTGAATACAGTGTTTCGACTTTGGAAAACGCCGGTATTCTTGCTAATTCCACGGTTTTACGTGACCATTATTCTTCGAGAGTTATGTTCCCGATTGAAGACAACAACGGTTTTACCGTGGCTTTCTCAGGGCGTAAAATCGACAAAGACCAGGAAGGCGGCAAATACATCAACTATCTTGAGACCCCTCTTTTTAAGAAGAGTCAGATTCTTTACCATTACTACAAAGCCAAGGAAACCGCTAGGAAAGACGGCTTTGTTTATGTGGTTGAAGGCTTCATGGATGTCATTGCTATTGTCAGAGCTGGAATTAATTCCGTAGTCGGAGCCATGGGCACGGCCATAACGGACGAACATATTGCGGCTTTGAAAAACCTGAACTGCGAAGTCCGTTTTTGCTTAGATTCGGATGAGCCAGGTCAGATGGGAATGGAGCGAGCCCTACCTTTATTTATGAAGGCCGGGATTCCATTTAGGGTGGTCCAAAAATTCTTAGGTGGGAAAGACGCCGATGAAATCTTAACCAATCAGGGCAGCGAAAGCCTCAAGACTCAGCTTAACCGTTTGTTTGATCCCTTTGTCTTCTTACTACAGCGAGCCATGATGGGTGATAAGAAGTTCACTGATGATTTACGAATCCGCGCTTTTCTTAAACAAGCCTCACCTTTTTATTTCAAGTTAGATGAAATATCCCAAAGCCGAGACTTAGGTTATCTTTCTAGGTATACCGGCCTTGATAAAGACGATCTTTTGAAGGCGTTGAAGAACAATGATTCTTCCTTAAGTCTATCCGATGAAAAAAACGAGCCGGTAAAAAAGAAGACTTTCGATAAGGAAAAATATTCCAATTACCGTAAGAAACCTTATCAAAAAGATGAAGACAACGTGGTTGTCCAACAGGTTATGTTAGGCTCCAAATACGAAGTCACTCAGTCGGCTTTGGATCTGGTTTCGTTAATGTCCTCAACTCCCGAAGGAAAAGCCTTATTTTCCAAAGCTCCTAAACTATTTAACACCGAATGCCAGATTATTTTGGTGTTACCTCAGAATCGAGAAGCCTATGTTCAATTTGAAAGCTCCCGAATCACTCTTATCTTCCATCCCTTCTATGTCCTTGCTTCCTTAATAGGAACTATTTTCATGCAGGACAAAAACCTTACCTGCTTCGATAGCCATGCCTTCGATATGCTTTTGAAGGCGATTGTCCCTTCTTCTGATTCTAAAGAAGAAAAGAAAAGCGATGATGACGGCATTTATTTAGGCGGCATCGATGATTCTGATATCGATGACAGTGGCATTGACGATGGCGGAATTGAACCCGTAAAAGTATCACCGGAAGAAATTGAAACCTTGAAATCATTAGTCAAAATACTGTCACGGCTTTCCAAGCAATGGTTTTCTAATGCTCAATTTGCTGTGGTTTTGAAAGACCAGAGACTTGGCAGTGATCTCTACAAGTTAGACGACAAATACATGCTTAAGGGTGGCGGCAAAATCAGTCAAGATGACTTTCCTTCGTATCTTCAAGAGCGGATAAGGATTCAGAATAAAGACAAATAAGGGCTTTTTTGCTTGAAAAAAGGGAAGAATTTATTAATACTTAATGGGTGAGGATTAATTAATGAGCAAGAAAAAAGCTGCCGAAGTTAACACGGAAGAAAAGAAAACCACTTCTTCAAATAAGGCTCCGGTGAAAGAAAAGACTGCAATTTCTAAATCTGCAAATGCAAATAAAAAAGAAAAAGTTGTTAAGTCTTCTAAAAATGGAAAGACTGCTATGCCAGTAAATAAAGCAACTGTTACTTCTAAAACAAATGCTGATAAAAAAGTTATTGATTCGAAGAGCAAAACTGCCCCTAAAACTGAAGCTAAACCTGTGGCCAAGAAAAAAGCTTTAGTTAAGGCAGCAACTAAGGCCACAACCGGTATTAAAAATAAAACCAATCCTAAGAAATCCGTCAAAGACTCTTTGTCTGATGAAGAAAAAGAGGAAGATTTAGAGTTGGCCAAAGAAGATGAGATGGACGAAAAAGAAGAGGATGAAGACGAAGAAAACAAAGACGAAGATTTTGATGAAGATGTTGATGCTGTGCTTGGCAAAGAATTGTCTCAATCTAAAGCCAAGACCACGTCTTCTTTTAATGCCAAAGGCAAGAAACTGAACAAGGGCAAGATCACTGTTGCTGATTTAGCCAAGACTGATTATTCCGTCATGTCTTTGGATGAAATCAAAAATCATTTTTTGAAAGAAGCTAAGGCACACAACAATTCCATTTCTCAGGAAGAACTTAACAAATACATCAACCATTTGAAGCTTTCTGATGATGATTTCAATGATTTAGTTCTTTTCCTAACGGATCACGGCTTACAAGTAGAAGGTGAAGAAGACGATCTTCCGCCCGTTATTGAAGAAGATAAAACTGACGATGATTCCAATGATTCCTCATTTGATAAAGACGATTCAGAGGAAGAAGAGGTTGATTACTCTTCATCGGCTGACGTTAAGAATTCCGATCCTGTCCGTCAATATCTCCACGCTATTGGCGCCTATCAGGTCTTAAAGAGCAAGGATGAGGAAGTTGAATTAGCCAAACATGTTCTTGAAGGCGACCAGGAAGCCAAGGATGAGCTTATTCAGTGCAATTTAAAGCTTGTCGTTTCCATTGCTAAGCATTATGTCAACCGCGGTATGGAATTCCTTGATTTGATTCAGGAAGGCAACTTAGGTTTAATGAAGGCTGTCGATAAATTTGATTACACCCGTGGCTTTAAGTTCTCAACTTATGCCACTTGGTGGATCCGTCAGGCCATCACCCGTGCTTTAGCTGACCAAGCCCGTACTATCCGAATTCCAGTTCATATGGTTGAAACCATCAATAAGATTACCCGCGCTCAACGTAAACTGGTTCAGAAACTTAACCGTGATCCTACCGCCGAAGAAATTTCCGAGGAATTGGAAGGATTATGGTCTCCTAACCGTATCCGTGAGATTCAGCAGATAGCTTTAGACCCGCTTTCATTGGAAAAGCCAGTTGGTGAAGAAGAAGATTCCCATGTCGGTGATTTCATTGAAGATAAGGAAAACGTTTCACCTTTCGAATTTGCTGATCGCTCCATGGAAACTGAGAGAATCAATGAAGTTCTTTCTCAATTGACCGACCGTGAAGCGCGTGTCATTCGTTTACGATATGGTCTTGAAGATGGTCGAACTCATACGCTTGAAGAAGTCGGAAAAGAGTTCAACGTCACTAGAGAACGTATCAGACAGATTGAAGCCAAGGCTTTGAAGAAACTTCGTCATCCTTCCCGTGCCAAACTGTTAAAGGATTTCCGCAACGATAACTGATTTACTGTCTAATCGGCTGAAAATAGCTTTGAAATATGTCCCCTGCACCGTTTGTGTCCTCGATGTGGGGGCTGATCAGGGCTATTTTTCGTTGGCTATCAATGAAAGAAAACAGCGTGTCTATGCTACTGAGAATAAAAAAGGTCCTTATTCGGGATTAGTCAAAACCATTGCCGGATTTCCTAAAGCTTCGGTTATTCCTTTATTTCAAGATGGTTTGAAGACTGTACCTGAAGACGTTGATTTCATTGCTATTCTAGGAATGGGCGGATTGACTATCAGTCGAATTCTGGAAGGGAATTTAGAGGCCTTGAAAAGGGTTAAAGAAGTTTTGATAGAGCCGCAATCTGATTTTTCATCTCCGATTAAGACCCTTCTAAATAATGGCTTTGAAAATGATTCCGGGGAATACCTTAAGGAAACCAGGTATTATCCTCTCCTTCATTTTAAGAAAACAAATATCCGGAAAGACTATACTTCATTAGAGCTGGAACTTGGACCTTATCCGTTGAAACAGAAAGATGTTCTTCTCAAGGAATTTCTTTTAAAAGAACAGACTCGCTATAATAATCTCAACGAAGAAGGGAAAAAGAATCATCAAACCGAAATCAAATTCTATCAGGATGCTTTAGGTTTGTTTGATTAGGGATGTTTAGATTCAATTGAGGAGGAGATAGTACATGGCTGAAAATAAAAAAGCCGTTAAGGAAGATAATAGCGATGAACTTGATTTAGATACCGATAGTATCACCGAAAAGGAAATAAATAACCCAGAGGAATTGTCAGGCAATGAAGACACCTATAATGTTTTCCTAAAAGAGCTGGATAACCGCCCTCAGTTATCTAATGATGATATCTTAAAGATGCTAAAAGAGTATCGAGCCAATCCTTCCATCGATTTACGTAACGAGATTGTAGAAAACAATCTCCGTTTAGTAATTGCTATGTCCAAGCAATATGCCCATAAGCTTCATGTTCCGATAATGGATTTGATTCAGGAAGGTAGCATGGGTTTGATGAATGCGGTGGAGAATTTTGATTTATCCAAAGGCTATGCTTTCTCCACTTTCGCCGTTCCCTACATCAAGAATTCCATCCGCCGCTATCTAAGCGATAAAGCTAAACTTATTCGTCTTCCTCCACAGGTTCAGACACTTAACCGCAAAATTTCCCAGGCTCATGATGAATTGTTCTCAAAGCTTGAAAGAGAACCTTCTTATCAGGAAATTGCTAAATATCTTGGCAATGGCATTAAGGAAAGCCAGGTTCGTAACGCCTTAATCAATCAAAAGACAACTGATGTTTATTCCTTTGATTATCAGCAGAACGATAACGGCCAGAATGATGATGAAAGAAACCTGTACGATCAGGTAGCTGATTATTCCCAGAATCCTAGTCAGATTACCGAAGAAAACGACCGGGTCCGTTTGTTTGATGAGGCCTTAGAGACCTTGCCGGCTAGGGACAGAGAGATTTTCATCCGCCGAAAAGGTCTCTATCAAAAACCTCAGACACTGAAAACACTGGCCGATGACTATCATCTTTCTTTGGAACGTGTCCGTCAGATTGAAGTGGCTGGTGAAAAAAAGATCAACAATTATCTTAAAAAGAATAGCTGAGCAGTTCTTTTTCTAAGTTTCGTACTTCTTCTTCACTGACACTGGTGGCACTGGTTAAATAGATATCTTTTCCTTTTATTTGGTCAGTATTTAAGTCTTTAATTGTTAAAGCAATATAGCCGTCAAGCTTCGGGTAAGCTCTTTTTAATCCTTTATAGATCTCATTAGCGTTGGAAGAGGAATTATCCCCTACCACAATGAAACAGCTTTTATTTGGATCAACATTTTTTAAGTAGGCAAGGCATTCCAAGAAGCGCTTTTGATAAAGCTGACATATTGAAAGAGAGCCTTTTAAGGTAGAATGCTTGCCTAAAAAGCTTACGGCTTCCTGATATTTGCTGTCCGAAACAGTCGTTTGGGG
>JBAXZY010000041.1:0-12700 GCA_041670045.1 Bacilli bacterium
ATGACGGAAATGTGGTCATCGGAACCAAAGAATCTTATTTCCTTGTTCATATACTTATTCCTATCAAAAACGTGTGATTATATGGTCTAGAAACTATCAGCCTTATCAATCAGTATTATTTGATGAACAGTCCTTTTCTATCAAGTTCAACCTGTTTTGAAGTTATATCAATCAGCATCTCCTCTAAAGAAGAAACAGCGGCGATGGAAATCAGAACTATTCCTGTTATCCCTAAGCCCCAGAAATAAAACAATATAGGAGAAAGGAATAGACAAAGACCAATAAATTTATTCAGGTAAGTATGAATAGAGATGAAACCTTTATATTTGATGAATCCAATCAAATAGGCAATAATCCTGATTAAAGCTATGGCTGATATCGATATTATCATCCAAAGAGGCAAGGATACTTTGGATAAAAGCAGAAAGGCAATGATCACAAAGAACACAAGATCGGCAATACTGTCAAGAATAGCTCCGATCTTGCTTTCTGCTTTGAGAATTCTGGCAATTATCCCGTCAAGGAAGTCGGATAATCCGGCCAGGGAATAGAAAACCCAGAATGAGACAGAGAAAACAGGAAAGACAAGCATCAGAAAAGAGAACAGGATGCGAGAGACAGTAATGATATTTGCTAAGTTCTTTTTCAGGCTCATATTTAAGTAACCTAATCAATATGATAGCAAGATTTAAGTCATTATCTTAAATAATATCTGCTTGTCTTCTTAAATATACCGATTTGAATGTTATTTCATATTTTCTTCAGAACTGGATTCTTACTATACAACATTTATTGAAGGTGAAGACTTGGTATCTTTGATGCTCTTATCAAGTCTTTTGAGGGAGATGGGGAACATGATGGCAGCGGGAATACCGCAGACTAGGATTCCTAAGCAAAGGCCGGCTATCATAAGCAAGACAGAAATAATCCAAAGGACAATCTTGGCGGCAATCAGAAAGATAAAGCCATCGAAACTGAGAGAAAAGATAATGCCGGGCATTTTCACAAATCCCAGCTCAATGACATTCAGAAAGAGATCGCCGACTTTGGTATTATCCGCAATACAGATGAAGACTAAGCTGAACAAGATATAGGTCATCAGCAATCCGACAAGAACATCAGCGACAATGATACCGGGTTCTTTTCCAAAACAGGCAGCTATTATTGTGATAATCAGAACAATGATTCCGGTTATGATACTCCACTTGAAAGCATTCTTTTTAGTACTGACAAGCTTGAAGTGCTCCATTCTTCTTTTCTTTTCCTCTTCTTTTACAAAGCAGGAACCACATAACATATGGGCTTCTTTGATGACGTGGTTTCTAACGCCTCTTGTTTCTGGAAAAGCGTGTACTTCTTCTCCTTCTAAAATAGGCTTATGACAGTCGTCACAGACACCTATCTGTCTTTTGTATTGAGAGAGAGCATCGTTTATTTCTTTCTTCACATCGTCAGAAGTTATCGAAGCTGCTGTCACTTCTTCCTTCTTCTCTTCTTTTATTTCTTCTTTAACTTCAGCTTTGTCTTCTTGGCCTAAGAGCTGATCTACTGATATTTCAAAAATAGATGCCATCTTTTTAATAGTCTGAATGCTAGGTTCAACGAGGTTTTGTTCCCAACGGGAAATAGCCTGCGAAGTAACAAAAAGCTTATCGCCTAATTCCTTCTGAGTCAGATTCTTGGCAAACCTTTGGTTTCTTATGTTTTCTCCTATGGACATAATCGATGGTGCTCCTTTTTTCTTACCTCTTGATTTTAGGGCTGAATAGGTTAGAAGTAAATAAACAGAATGTTTCATTTGCTCAACAAATTGTTGATTGTATTTTCAAAATATTGACCGTACTATAACTAATAATTGATATTAGCAGATGCTTTTATAAACAAAGATTGCAATTATGCTAATATCGATAATTCACAAGTGAAAGGAAATATGACAATGAACAAGATTATATTAGTTGCTTTTTTGGGAAGTATGCTTGCATTATCCTCCTGTGGAACAAGTAGCAGCACGAGCAGTATTCAGGAAATTGTCAAGTATACGATTACATATGAAACAAACGGAGGAACCGCTGTTTCTTCTCAAACAGTTGAAATGGGAAATCCTTTAGCTGAACCTTCCTCTCCTACTAAGGACGGCTATATCTTCGCTGGATGGTATTTAAATGCAGATGCAAGTGGAACTAAAATCTCTTTCCCTTATTCAGTCACCGAAAACAAAACTTTATATGCTGGATGGAAGGAAGCCCGTGAATATTATCTTCAGGCCAGAGATAAAACAGTCGGAGATGAAAGCGCAGGATTTGAATATGCCTCCGATCTTGATTTCAGCGTCGGTTATTCAGCGATAACCTATACTGCTAACGGAAAATATAAAGGCAAATCTCAATATCACAAAGGCGATAACCTTTCATACTATGAAAATATCAATTACAGCGGCGTCCTTTTTGATGATCATAGTGAATATGAATATCTTAAGGATCGTACTTTAAACCACATAAAGACTCAAAGCACTGGCGAAGTCACTAAATTCAGTTCTGAAACAGTTGATGGCTCATATAAATACGATTCGTCATCCTTTGCCAAGGCCTTATTCACATATTCTCAAACCGATATCAAAAAAGTAAGTCTTTCCGCCAATGGAAAATATGAAATAATTTCTTCTGCCAGCTTTTCCACCATCGCTACAAAGATACTTGGCAATGTAAATAATAAATATGTCGCCATGGTATTAGGCGAGTTGCCGGAAACTGAATCTACCTATCATAATTATTTGACTTTCGATCAAGACGGCTATTTAGATACGTATTCTTATTCATTCACAGTCTCAGTCAAGGGAATCGAGATAAGCATGAATTACAGTCTTGCTTTTTCTTCCAAGAACAAAGCCGTAACTATCACCGCTCCTGAATTTGATGGCTTTTCAATAAATCCTGCATCTATCCAAACAGAACTTACAAAACTGAAGACAGGTATTTCAAATTATAAATCCCTTACTGAAACTTCCTATGATTACAAGGTTGAAACCGGTGTTTCCTTTTCTGGGTCTAATGAAATAAATTCGACTGTCAAAGGAAAAGCCCTGAGAAAGAAAGTAGATGATGTCTGTTATTTTAATGATTCTTTTGAAATCGATTCCGATTACAAAAACGATGATCTTTATGCCGATAGCGGAATCAAAGATTTCAATGGAGCTATTGGAAAACTACAGAACGGTCAAGTCTACCAGGTCTATAATCCTCTTGTCGGATTGAAGAAATATACTGAGATAACCGATCCTGGCAGCACTTATGATTTCTTCTATCTATTGGACGATGCAATTCTCAAGTCTGATAATATCAACTTTGTTCAAAGCGTCACTAAAGACACAGAGGTAGTTTATTCACTGGGAATCATCGGAAATGAAATTCCCGTTTCTCTTTTGAACCTGGTAAATAATACTACACAATTACATCCCACTTTAGAGAAACATGTTGATGTTTTTGGTTCTTTCGCTGCTTCATCAATTGTGAACTCAGAATCAAAATTAATTTTCAGATTTGAAGGAAACGCCTTGAAGAGTTTGGCAGTTGATATAACTGGAAAATTCAATACAGCTTTAACGGATTCAAAGAATTTCACTGAAACCAAAGCCGCTGATTATAGCCTTAAAATCGACTTGACAGATATGAATCTGTCTGGTTCTTATGAAATACCTACCGACAAAAAAGATATTATTTAGTCTTGTCTAATTCAAATTTCTAATAAGGCAGCACTTTTAAAAATAGGTCTTGTTTTGATTCAAGTTTTTAGACTGACCTTCTGTTTAAAAGCATCCGTACTCCATTTTTTAACGTAATTTGATTGACTAAACCCTATCTTGAATAAACAAGGTCTTTTTCGTTAAGTGCTTCTTATTATAGAAAGATTCTTTCTTGTGAAAAAATCAAGTGGGAGTTGTTTTACTACACCTTTTTCATCAGCGATATCTTTCACCATTCTTTAAATCAGTGTCTGATTCTTGTATAATCCTAATAAAGATGAAAAGAACTACGATCTCTGATATAGCAAAAGCAGCCGGAGTCTCTGAAACATCAGTTTCCTTAGTTTTGACTGGCCGTCCTAATCGTATTTCCTCCGCAATCAGGGAAAAGATAAAAGATACTGCCAAAGCTCTTTCCTATGTTCCTAATTCTTTTGCCAGAGGTCTTGCCACTAAGAAGAGCAATACTATCGGTCTTATTGTACCGGATATTGAAAACGGCTACTTTGCCTCTTTAAGCAAAGCTATTTCTTTCGAAGCTGAAAAGGAAGGATTTATCGTTCTTCTTTTAAATTCCAATGATTCTCATGAACTATGCATCAAACAGATCAACACCCTGATTGAGAGGAATGTCGACGGTCTGGTATTGGTTGTCCCCAATGAATCCTATCATCAGAAGAATATGAAGGAACTGATGAGTATCCTCTCTTCCTTAAGTATTCCCTATGTTCTTTCTGACCGAGACTTTCCTGATTTTAAAGCCAACAAAGTATATTATGACAATATCGAAGGCGGTTATCTGGCCACTAAGCTTCTGCTTCAGGCCAAACATAAGAAGATAGCCTGTATCACCGGTCCTCATGATACTTTTTCTTCTATTCAAAGACTTTCAGGCTATAAGAAAGCTCTGGATGAATTTAAAATACCCTTTGATCCTGAACTAGTCGAAGAAGGCGATTACCGTCTTCAGAGCGGTTTTTCCTGTGCTATAAAGATGATTAAGAAAGACTTCGATTCTATTTTCTGCTTTAACGACATGATGGCTTTTGGAGCTATCCTAGCTTTGAAAAACCACGATATCTCAGTTCCCGATGACGTATCGGTGGTCGGATATGATGACAGCATCATGTCTTCTCTTTCCGGATCGGAACTTGCAACCATCAGTCAGAATCCTTCAAGGCTGGCTAAGAAAACAGTAAATCTTCTTTTTGACGCTCTTTCCAATCCTTCACAGACTGAAGAGGAGATCAAACTTAAGCCAAGCCTAGTCGAAAGAAAGTCAGTGAAGAAGATATAGATCAATAAGTGTTTTTTAATCGGAAGTTTGATAAAGAATCGTCGCCTTGCTTTCTTCATCATAAAGCCACATGTCCAACAATCTCATTACGAAAAGCAGGCCTAGTATTCTTTTATGAATATATGTAAGAAAGAGATATTATTGGTTTTCAAACCAAAATTCATATGTGATGAAATTAGAAAGCAAAAGAAAAAAGTCATTTGATATGAGGTGGATGAACTAAAGTTTTTCTCTTTGTCTCGGCGCATCACTAATGAGGGTAGTAGCTGAAAACGGCCGAATAGAAACTGAGTCCGCTAAAAGAGCTGATGCATGAATCCATGGCTGTTGCCGTTTTCCAACACAGTTCAGGAATCCGAATTGAATGGAATTGTCACATTGTCATTATGACAGACTTTTGAAAAGTCACAATGTAACGGAAAGATTAAACTCCTTTAATATCAGTTACCAACACTTTGGTTTATACTTCTTTTTTTCTTTTATATATGCGATAATTTTTTTGTCTATAGAAATAATCATATGGTAAATAGTTTCATTGAAATTTATGTGAAGTTCATACTTGGGTTAAGTATAATTCCAACTCAAATAATTTTTTCTGCGGCCTCGGTTGTTTTATTATGCAAGAAAGACAAATGGTGGAAATACCTAATTAAAGGACTAATTGGTTATTTATTCATCTTTATAACCACCCTTACTATGTATACTTTAATTGATTTACCGTATGACGGGTCTATTATTACTTATCTGGGAACCCCGCATTTTTTGATGTTGCTCTTTCTAGTAATCTATACGATTGTATTTGAAAAAAGAGAAGTTAATCATCAAATTACAATTGCCTCTATTTATTTCTGTTTGTTTTACGCTATTACGATGTTTGCTGGCTGGGTTGGTACAGCCCAAGATAAAGAATGGCATTTTGATACCAATTTCCAATTTACTTTATGGATTTCATTATTCCTGATGATTGGCACTTCAGTTTTTATGGTGTTCTTTGATATTCATAAATTTGAGCGATTTCCTAGCTATTGTAAATACTTAGGTTTGTCTTTCACCATTTTCATGGTAGTTACCTTTTCTATTTTAAGAGTCTATGTTAATCCATATTCAACCGCTTCACATAACTACATGATTATTGTTTATGCTGCGTATATAGTTTTAACCTTTTTAATGTATATTCTTTTCTATCTCTTAGCTAAAGAATACCAAAACAAGTTAGATGCGATGGTTCTTTATGAAACACATAAAAACGGAGAAAACTTAATGCGAATCTCCCAAGATAATTACGAAAGTATCAGGAAGATACGTCACGATATAAAAAATCAGTATGCAATGATGTCAATTTTGCTTGAAGAGGAAAAATATGATGAATTAAAAGGTTATTTTGAACAATACACAACTAAGATTAAAGACGTTCTCAACTATTCAAACTGTGGAAACAAGATCTTAGATAACCTTATAAATCTGGAAAAAGACAAAGCTAAAAAAGAACGGATAAAAATTGAAACAAGAATTGCAGTTCCTCCCGCCTTACCATTTTGCAATGCAGATATGTGTTCTTTAATTACCAATCTTTTGGATAATGCCATTGAAGAAGTGAGAAAACAAAAAGAAGAGAATAGAAAGATTCAGGTAGTAATGTCGATGCAGCAAGCATACTTTTTCCTTCAAGTAGTCAATCCTATTATCAAAGGAGAGAAGATTGATTTAAGAACGACAAAGAAAGACACTTTCTCCCATGGATATGGATTAAAGATCATTAATAACATCGCTTTAAAATACAAAGGAAGCATGAATGTTAAAATCGATGAAGATAGCTTTTCAGTTTCAGTTCTACTATCTATGATGGATGGAGACAAAGATGAATAAAAAATTAAAAATTGTTTTGCTTGATGACGATGTTAACTCCATTGATATTCTTTATGGGGCGGTCTTATCGACTTTCGTAAACAAGAACCAAGAATGCGAAGCTAAAAAAGCGACAAACAGAAATGATTTTCTACTTCTTTTAGATAGTTTTAATCCGGATCTTTTACTTCTTGATATCGATATGCCAGATGGAGACGGAATTGAATTGGCAAAGTACATTCAAACTAAAGGAAATAAAGCAGCTATAATTTTTGTTTCTTCTCGAGAAGATAGAGTTTTTGATTCGTTTAATGTGCATCCTTTTGGCTTTGTTAGAAAGAGCAACTTCGCCAAAGACTTTTCAACTGTAGTTGATTCATTCTTACTCCAATTCACTAAAAACGGCGATAAATCCTACAAATTAATCATTCAATGCGGTGCATCATCTTTTACCATATCAACTAAAGAATTGATCTATATAGAAGGTCAAGCGAAATATCAAATGCTATATCTTGAAAAAGACAAAGAACCAATAAGAGTAAGGCTAACTATGGATTATTTCGAGAATAAATTGAATAACAAAGGCTTTATCAGAGTACATAAAGGATTTCTAGTTAATATTGCGTTTATTCGTGTTATAAATGATGATGCGGTTATTCTTACCGACGGCAGAAATCTTTTAATCAGCAAGAGAAAAGTCGTGGAAATTCGAAAAGAGTATCTGCGTAAAATGCAAGAAACAGATCAAGTTTTATATATTAAACCATAAATAATTCATGCCGTAAAACAATCAATTTGTTCCAGGACGGATTTTTTTGGTGCTGAAAAACTGTCATGAAGTAGTCGGTTTATTGAATGCAAACCGCTTACATTTTAGACTGGGGATACATTTTAAGAATGGCATGCTTCTTAGAATGTGGAGGTAAAATGGAAAAGAAAAAATTACTCAAAACTGCACTCTTTGTTTCTAGTTTGTTACTAGGGGCATCGATAGTAGCAACTGAAATGACTTTTACTTGGCAAATAGCGATTAATCGTTATATCTCCGGCAATAACACTTCAGGTGTCAACAATGGTGTTTATCAGTCCGATTATTCCACTGCAGGTGACTTAGTCAAAGCCAAACGAAAACTTATATCTGATATTGCAGCAGAAGGTTCTACTTTATTGAAGAATGACAATACTGTATTGCCATTAGCTAAAAACAGTAAAGTTTCCTTATTTTCACATAACAGTATAAAGCCTGTATTTGGTTCTTCTTCCGGTGGTGGAAAAGTTACTTGTCCTTATACACTTCAAGAAGTCATGGAATCCGATGGATTAAAAGTTAATCCAACTCTTTGGGACTTCTATAACAATGTTAAAGGCAACAATCGCTCTTCTTCTAGCACAGGATATAAGACAGGAGAAGTAGATCCTTCAACATTTACTGATGCGGTCAAAAACTCCTATAAAGAATATTCCGATGCTGCCCTTGTATTAATCACTCGTACTTTCGGAGAAGGAACCGACGCCAGCAAGGATCCCAGTTGGGTCACTGATGGAGACGGAAAACACAATGTTCTCGAACTTCAAGATACAGAAAGAAAAGTCATTGAGGAAGCGAAAAAATGTTCGAATAAAGTTATCGTTGTCATCAACTCTGATTTTGCGATGGATATCGATGAACTCAAGCACGACGATAAAGTCAATTCAATTATCTGGACGGGTTCATTAGGAAATTCTGGTATTTATGGGCTTAGCGATGTTATCAGCGGAAACGTTTCTCCTTCTGGTCATCTTCCAGATACTTATTCAGCCAACGTGTACAATGCTGCTGCAGTCAATAATTTTGGGGATTTCACCTATGCAAACGCCAATGAAATTACTGCGGCCAGTGCTAGTAAATACGTTGTCTATCAAGAAGGAATATACGTCGGTTATCGCTACTTTGAAACGCGCTACGAGGATACAGTTCTTGAACAAGGTAATGCTTCAAAGCCAAATGGTGCCAGCGACGGCAGAAGTGAATGGAAGTACGACAACGAAGTTTCTTACTCCTTCGGTTATGGCTTAAGTTATACAGACTTTGACCGTAAGATTAATTCCATCGATTGGAACGAAACTACAAATAACGTAAAACTTAACGTCACTACTAAAAATATTGGTGATGTGGCAAGTAAAGACGTTCTTCAAGCTTATGTGAACTCACCTTACACAGATTATGACAAGACTAATAAAGTTGAAAAGTCATCTGTAGCTCTTGCTGGATTTGAAAAGACTGCACTCTTAAAACCTGGAGATGAAGCCACAATCGATATCAACATCGATCTTCATATGGTTGCCAGCTATGACTATACCAAAGCTAAGACCTTTATTCTTGATTACGGTGATTATTACTTTGGGGTTGGAAATGGGGCCCATGATGCTCTAAACAATATTCTAGCTGCCAAAGGTAAAACAACCGCGAACGGAATGGACTATGACGGTGACAGAGATCAAGCAATCGTATACAACAAATCTGGTACCGGTGATGTTGATGCTTCTACATGCTCTACAAGCAAATATTCTGGTAAGAAGATTACCAATCAATTAGAAAAAGCCGACTTACAGTACTATGGAGAAGACCTAGTCACTTACTTATCACGTTCTGATTGGGAAAAGACATGGAGCGACGGTGTAGTATTAACAGCTAATGACAAGATTAAATCAAATTTAGCCAATGGCTCTACTTATACCAAAACTGAAGCTTCCAATGATCTAAGTTCAGTCGTTTCCGGAAAAGACTATGCTAGCAAAGCAACATCGATTGAATTATCTGAGATGAATGGACTTGATTATGACGATCCAAAATGGACAGACTTGCTCAGTCAATTGACCTTAGAAGAAATGTCAAGACTTGTCGGTTTGGCAAACTCAGGTGTTATCGAATCAATCAACATGCCTGCTTATATGGCATTTGACGGTCCATCTGGTATTTGCTCTAGCTATATTACAGACGAAGAAGAATACACGATTTACGCTTCAATGTTTACTTCTGAAGGACTCTTGTCTGCTACATTCAATAAAGAATTAGCCCTTGAAGAAGGCAAAATGTTCGGCAACGACGGCTTATGGACTGGCTTCCATTGTGTTTGGGGCCCGGGCAATAACACTCATCGTACTCCTTACTTAGGTCGTAATGGAGAGTATTATTCTGAAGATAGCACATTAGCTTACTATATGACTCAGAACGAAGTTGCCGGGGCTTATGAATACGGCGTTTCATTAGGACCGAAACACATTGCGTTTAACGATCAAGAAACAAATCGTGGTGGTGTTTCAACCTATGTGAATGAACAAGCTGCAAGAGAAATCTACTTAAGAGCCTTTGAAGGAGCCTTAGCTTCCGGAAAAGCCAACTGCACAATGTGTGCTAAGAATCGTCTTGGTGCTGAATACATCGGTGCTGTCTCTGGTCTGATGAAGGATATCTTAGTCGGTGAATGGAACTACCATGGTGTAGTAATTGCAGACTCAGCTTCAGATGGCTATGTAAACGGACCCACTTCTTTAATTAACGGAACAACAGAGTTCGATACTAATACAACTGAATTTGTTACTGGCTCACTCTCTCCTGACAATCTTAGTTCTGATGCGGTATTATTCAAGGCTGTTAAAGAAGCTTGTCATAGAAACCTATATCTCTGGGCTAATACATGGCTAACTGCTGAAGTTAAACAAGGTGAAAAAGTATCATCAGCCTTACCTTGGTATCAAGTTACTTCTGTTTCACTTCTTGGGGGATTTGGAGCCATCTGGCTTATCACTTCCGCATTAACAGCAATTGATTTAATCAAGTCGAAGAAGGAGGAAAAAATATGAAATTATTCCACTTCTTCAAAACGAGAAAACTTAATTTTACTCTTATGAGTATCACCTTCGTAGTCTTGTTAGTCGGATTTGTTATGTATTTTGTTTCACAGAGTATGATGGGTGCTAAGATTGAACTACCAATTATCTTTGCTTCTGTTATTGGTCTAGTCTTAAACCTGTACGTCCTAATTGTCGACGACTATGAATCATATATTGAAATCTTGGTCTCTGCCTTAGCCTTTGTCTCCATGGGATTATTCTTATCTTCACAACTTGGAAATTTAGGTTACTACTTTGCCGGTATCGCTGATATAGGTTATGGAATTATGCCAACATTCGTCGCTGGAATAATCCTTGATCTAGTTGGTGTCGTTACTACTTCGATCTCTGTCTTTACTAAAACAGAGAATAAATAAAAGGAAAAAAATAAAATGAAAAAAAGATTATTATTAGCCGTTCTCCCTATGATGCTTGGTTTAGTCTCCTGTGGTGGCACAGTTTATGTCAAACAGCAAGAAATTGCTTTGGGTTCATCCGTTTTAGGTAACTGGGGTTACCAAAATGCGGAAGGCGGCAATAAAACCACAAACGGTGCTGAAGTTTCAGTCTATGTTGATTCCGAAACAAAGTTCCACTTCACAATCGGTAAACAATACAAAGACTACGCAGAATCATTCTTCACATTCGAAGGTCAGATTACCGGCGTTGAAAAAGGTGTAGCTTCTTGTTTCCCGGTTTTCATGAATTTCTATTCAAATCATGGTGCAGTTTCCGAAGATGCAACTGCAGCTGCCAAGGCTCAATACTCAACATATCGTACAGGTTTAGGCGATATCTTCGGTGGCGAAACGCAATTCCAAATGACATTCCACAGATTATCTGCTGATGTTATGGACAATGGCTTTATCACCATTGACAACGCTGATTTCGATATTACATTCGGAGTTTTCGAAGCAGTTGACGCTCTTAGTGCTTAGTTAATTGATGATATGAAAGGAGAGCTGTGAAACACAGCTCTCCTTTTATTATAATGAAAAAAGAGAATGCAAAACTAAAGTGTTGTTGAGCGTTAAACGTCGGGTCGTCTCAGCATAATCATCGATGAGAATATCCTTTTCCTGTTATTTCTGAGGAAGAAGCAATAGATGTATTTCCACACTCGCTTTGGAAATCCCATCTGCATGTGGTTCTATCTCTTTCGACATATCTGGAGCGAAATCCACACATTCTCACCGACCAGCCTCCTGTACCCATTCAGCCATGAAGAGCCTGGTGGTGTGCTTTGGTTATCTTGTCGCCCTTTTTAAAGACGTGGCCATATGAACCTGGCGTAGCCTTTCTTGTTTAGCATCAGCCATGTGTGTCTCTCGTCATCGTAGTAGATTTTCACTGCGTTCCCGCTTTTAGGTAAGAACCGGGAGACGGAGTAGAACATCTGCATTGGCGAAAAGTTGGCATACACCAATATCTGCAGGGCAATGTGTCCGTCCAACCCGGCGGTAAGTTTTTTTAAGTTTCTCTTCCAAGTTGACGTAGAAATAGGCCTCATCCCTGAGGGTGGCCCTGGCAAGAACGAGTTTCCTGCCGAAGACCAAGACTATCTTCTCGGACTCCTTTAGTCACTGCACGAAATCTAACCCCTTTGTTGGTTAAGAATTTTTCCATATTTCAGTTTCCTTTCCAACAAATGATAGACAAAAGACGGAAAGAGGACCAGGGTGTTGTTTTTCACGTACACAAAGAAAGTCAGTGAAGAAGCTATAGATCAAGCCGTATAAATCTTAATTCGACAGCCTTAGAAATAAGTTAGTTATGTATGGAATCATTTTTTACTCATTTATAACTATTTTCAGTTAATTTAAAATTTGTTTGGTAAAGCGCTTTATTAATTGATTGACAGCGCTTTCTTTCATTGATATAGTATTGGTAAAACGTTTTACTAACAAAAGAGGCATTATGATTTCTTATCAAGAAAATGCGGTTGA
>JBAXZY010000042.1:0-12664 GCA_041670045.1 Bacilli bacterium
AAGCATTGGTATGACGGGATTGTTGGTTTCTTCAAGTCGATTGCTGATTGGTTCGTAAACGGCTTCCATCGTCTTGTGAATTGGTTCCGTGGCGTTTTCACCAGGTTCAAATTCGATTGCTTCATCACCAATGATGAGTGGAACACTCGTTTCTCGGCTTAGTCCTATTGAAAGGCGGGGTTTCTTGATCGCCCTGCCTTTCTTTTCTTATTCTTATTGAAAGGGTTGATTCATGAAGAATTTTATTTTAGGTTCTATCGCTCTTGGCTTGATGGTTGGCGCTCCGCTTAATGCCAGTATCAGCGTGTCTTCCTCAGATGATTCATTGGCTGAGGCTTATTCACGGAGTGGGCTTTCCATTGATGGTGTTTCATCCAATGGGCTTGTCGGCTTGCTTCCGACTAATGATGTCTCTTCTGATTCTATTGATGAAGATTCGGTATCTGAATAATTGATGCAAGGCTAGGCAGTTGCTTTGCCTAGCCTTTTCCTCATGGAGGTTATTATGAAAAAGAAGATGATTGTTGCTTTGCTTCCGCTTCTGTTCCTTGCTTCATCATGTTCTATTAATCCGACTGACTGGATTACTAAAACTGTCGATTTTTCAAAGCTCTATATAGGTGGATACCCAACTATTTCTTCAAAAGATGATTCATCTGAAATTCATGATTATTTTTTATATGTTTCATTTGAAAATTCTAGTGTTTCTTTCAAAAAAGAAGTCACTGATTATAGCTATGATGTCGAAATCAATTTGAATTCCGGATCTTTGAAAAGTTATGGCCAAAAAGGAGATGATGGCAATCCTGTTTTCTATGATGTCGGGTCTTATTTCTCCGATTCGGGATCCTTCTTCAATTACAGCAGCTTGAAATCCTATTTTGCCGAAGGAAATTATTGCACTGTTTTTTCTTCCGTTGGAAGATTAGTCAAAGGAAATCCTAGTGAGAGTCCATATGTTTCTTCTAAGGCAAGAATTGGAGCATCCGGTCAGATGATTTGCGTTAATACAATATCTGCTCCAGATGAGCAGCTGACTTATTCAGTATCGTCTGTCTACAAAGAAGAATTTGTGTTTGGAGGAAAATAGAATGAATATCAGACTTCTGATGTTATCCTTGATGACTGGATTAACAATTGGCAACGGAGTTTCAAAAACTCTGTACGAAAATAGTGAATCTCCGAATGACCCTTGCAAATTCAACGCTTATTATGATTTGGCTTGTCTTTATGGTGACTCAAACGGTGACAATGTTTTAACTGATGATGAATATTTGAAATTTGATATTAATTCCTTGGCTCCTAAAAAAGAGTTGATGGAAGATACTGACTTTAAATTTTTGGGATTCAATCCTTTTGATGAGAAAGACATGGGCTTCTATGTTTTTACAGATGCAAGTTTAAGCCAATATGATTCGGTTTATTTGAACTATGTAAATGGAGTTACAATTTCCACGAGTTCTGAGGAATCTAAAAAATACAGTGATGATGTTGTCGTTATTTCAAATGCAAAATTTGTGAATGAATATCATGGATCCAGCGGTTATTTTTCTAAATTCAATATAACTGACTATACTCCAAAGATACTTGAAGGCAACATGAGAATTGCTGCTAAGAATATTTCTTGCTATGTGGGAAGTGAAAAGAAAGAAGAATTTGACATAAAGGCTGGCGGGGAACTTCTTTATAACTCTTCTGCCTATTACACTGCTGATCAGACTACTAACCCTATATCATTGTATTTTGGGACAAAAACATACTCTATAACCGGTGACTGTTATGAAATGCTGGCCAAACTTGAAGAAAAAACAAGTCCCAGTGGAAATGTATTTTTTATTCCAACAGGAACTAATGCTTTTGTTACGAAAGCTAAAGAGATATTTTATTATTTCTTTTCTTTTGATGATGCTTCTTTTAATCCAGATAATATTACTTCTGTGTCTTATTCTTGCCAGCTTATTAACTTTGAACAGACTTCCTATTATGGAAAATATGATTTGCCTACTGCTAGTTCGGGATCCAATGAGCCTAGAATCTATTCCGGACTGTATAAAGATGCAGATTCGGGGCATTTAAATGTCCCACTATCTAAATATGAAAGCAAACAATACAATTATTTTTCAAAACTAAAGTCAAAAGAACCCTTTTCGGCAACAACCACTCAGAGAACTGAAGAATATACTCAGACTGATACTGAGGCTTCAATTATTCCTTGGAATAAATATCAGCCGATTATTAGAAAATATAAGACCTCAACTATTTTCAGCACTTCTGATTATGAAAATCAATTTAGCGGTGATGACTACTCTAATTTCAGAACTTTTATTTCCAACAGCATATCTTCAGGAGCTGAAGATAATCATCAATACAAGTGGGCTTATGCAGTTGAAAACGAGGATTGGATTAGAGAGGTTTCTTCTCAAAATAGTAACTATTGGACTGGAGCCGCATACCAAGGCGGAAGATATCCAACTGAAACAGTATCTGAAACGGTCACTAATTGTCATGAAATTGATCAGCTGGTGACTTTGATGATGCACACAGTCACGGATGGAGTTGGATGTGATATCAAGGTTTTCAACAATCCAGCATCTGTTAAAAAAGTATTCATGGTAGGTTATCCAGCTCCTTCTTTGATGGATTTTTTAATCAATGATATCTCTACATGGCTGAAAAATAATCAATGGATTTGGATTGCTGTTGCTGGTATTGCTTTACTTCTTTTAATTGTTCTAAGCATTGTCTTCCCACCTGTTTTCAAGGCTATTGCAGCAGTCTTGAAGGTCATCATCAATGTTCTCTATCTCCTTCTTGTTTGGTGGTGGCTTGCAACTATCTGCAAATTAACTGGAAATCCTATTCCAAGCATTAATTTGTTTGGAAAAAGAAGGTAAAAATGCAGCCATGGATAATTATTGTCCTGATTTTAATTGCTTTGATTGTATTAGGCATGATTTCCTCGTTTTTTGGCTCACTGGCTAAAGGAATTAAAGCTTTCCTGATAATTAGTCTATGGCTTTTCAAATTGGCCTTAGAGGCCTTGTATCTAATTCTTGTCTATTGGTGGCTATATCTGATCAGGAAGGAACGTGGAGAGACTCTTCCTAATGCTTGGATGTTTTCAAAGAAGAATGATGATCAATAAAAAAGAGGTATTGAAAATGAATAATGCTGGTATCGCCGTTTTAGTTATTGCTCTGATTATTTTAGGATTAATGGTTCTGAGCGTTTGGTTTCCAAAAATTGGAACCATATTGAAATGGATCATTAGATTATTTTTTGAAGTGTTTTACTTAGTATTCTTCTGGTGGTGGTTTGCAACTATTCAAAAAGTTAGACATAAGAAATATCCAGATATTTTATGGTGGATGATTAGGAGACAAAAATGAAATTTATACCTTTGATTGTTTTTATTTTGATATTTTTGATTTGCCTAATAATAGTTTTTTCTATAAAAAAGCATAATCAAAAAATGAGTGATCATAAGAAATACAAGTTTAATCCTGAAAAAGCTTCTTTTAGATTTGGACCAGCTAAAGGAAGCAATAGATATCATCCACATGCAACTCAATCATTAAAAGGAGGCTTCTTTGAATCAATTACTATTACTCATAAGAAAGTAAAAGGAAAACATAATTACAGACTAAAGAAGAACATAGATGGGAGCGATAAGAAAAGTTATATTCCAAAGGAATATTATTTAATGAGACGAAAAAAATATGATAATAAAGTAAATCCAAATTTTAAATTTGATAAAGCTGATTACAATACGGTCAAAAACGCATTTGCTGAAGCCAAAGGGGAAAATTTAAGAAAAGCATTAAAAGAAATCAAAAGGCAACGCAAAAGAAGTAACAAAAAAAGAAGCTGAGCCGGACGTGGGTTGCCCCAGTTTTCTCCAGAACACTCAGCTTCTTTATAATATTGTATGCAGTATTAATGGCAAAGTCAAATGCGAAGGGACTTGTGATTGTAACAGTTTGTCGTGCCATTGTCGTGCCAAGGGCTTTAAATGATGTCTAATTGAACTGCTAAAAGTTATTAATTATTACCTAAAATTACTTACTTTAAGCCAAAAATAAACGATAGTAATTATTTTCAATTATTTCTTTGCTTCTCTTCTGCTCCGCCAAAAAAATAAAGAATGCCCTAGAAATAGGGCTTTTTTTATTTTCTAATTCTCTTCGTGCCAGCTTTAGTGCCCGTTTTCTTAATGATTTGTTCCAATTGGTCTATGGCTGAGTTAGCTGTATTAGGCATCAGATGTCCATAAATGGAATAAGTAATTTGCGGAGAAGAATGTCCAGCCAATTTGGCAATGACCGTAATAGGAACATTGGCTTCTATCAGCATTGAAACATAGGAATGTCTGAAATCATGAACTCTGATGTGTGGCAGTCCACATTCCTTTTCTACTTTGACCTTGATGTTGTCAACCGTTGTTGAGGATACTGGGAAAGGGCCACCACAAAGGTAAAAGGAATTGGAAAAGCTGTATTCCTTTTTAAGAACACTGTTAATGTGATCTCTGATTTCATCAGCTAATATTTTCGGAATGGGAATATCTCTGATAGAGGATCTATTTTTAGGATTTGTTTCCAAAAAGTGACCTAGACCCAGCTTTTCGGTCACTGATCTTCTTATTCTCAAAAAAGGATGTTCTTCATCATGAAAGTCTTCGACTTTAAGACCATTGGCTTCTCCTCTTCTAGTTCCAGCATAAAAGCAAATCATCAAAAGACATTTGGCATCATCATGAATTACTTTATCTGATTCATCTTTGATTTGCTTTGAATCATGATCATACTGTTTAATGAATTTTTGAAATTGAATATTAGTCCAAAAATGAAGCACTCTTTCAGGAGTGACTTCATTAGGATCTCTATGGAATCCACCAACACGATCCATAGAGACATTTATTATTCCGTAGGAATCTTTGGCTTCCGTCATGATCAGATGAAGTACTTTCCAGCAGTGGCCTAGATAAACAAAGGAATATTTCCTTTTTGAGCAAGAAGAGACCTTGTTTTGCATGAGAGTCTTCCATTTTTCAATATCTGACTGGGTCAGCTCTCTGATGTTCTTATCCTTGAAGTATGGAAGAATATGAAGCCTAACTATTTTTTCATAATGCTTAAAAGTGCTGAATCTTTTTGTCTTCTTAACGGACTCCAAGAATTCCTTAGTGATGGCTTCAAAGGAGACCTTGTCAGGTGAATATCCGCTTTCTATCTTGGCTCTCAGAAGAGGCTCCTTCTCATAAGCCTCTCTACGGGTCTTAAAGTCTCTTCTAAGCCTTCCTGAGCTTCCGTCCGGCTTCTTATAGCTGATGGATAATTGAAACATCCCTGTATCTCTTCTTTTGTGTATTGCCATCAGTTTTAATATTCTCCTTTATCTCTTTTTGATTGTTCCTTAGCCTCTTTTTCTTCTAAGTCTTTAAGAAATTTTTTGGAATTCGCTTCTGATGTTTCCTTATGCTGCTTGATGGCGGCAATGAATTCATCTTTGAAGTCTTCCCAGTCCATGTAGTTATTTGGTAAACAAGCATCCCATCTGTCGGTTTCAGACTTTGTCTTCTTGTTGATGAATTCTAATGTTGCTTCATATGGATCTTTTCTCATTTTTCAGTCCTCTTTTCCTTCAAGCCATCTGATGGCTTTTAATTTTGTATCAAATTCTTCCACCCAGCAGTCACCGCTAGTATCATCAATGGCAACATATTTATCTCCTTCTTTGCATAAGCAAAGAGGATCTTCTTCCCTGGGCTTTCCTTTGCAGTATTCATCAACCATGTTATTTATTACTTCCTTGCTGGCTTCTTGGATGCCTAATTGTTCTTCCTCAGCTTCCAAAGTCTGCATCAATTTGAAGTTACTTTTTTCATCCATTTGATTTAGTTTTCTTCCTGATCGGATGTTCTTAGTATTCCGCCTTTGTCATAAAGTTTTAAAAAATCTTCGACATAGCAATCCAATCTTTGATTCGCCACTTCCTGAGCATTGTTTCCCATATCCTGAATAGATTTAATTTGATCATTTAGATTAGCCAGACATTCATCAAGGCATTTCTTTTGGCTTCCATCTCTCAGATAATGGCCATCAATCATCAATGGGCTGTTTCTTTTAATCAAATAGGTTAAGTCATCAGCCAGTTTGAATATTTGTCCAGCTTCTTTGTAATAATCAGGAATGGTTAAGGCAAATCTAACTAATATTTTGTCAGGATATTCACATATGATTGGCTTTGTTAAAGGCCCGAATCCATCATTGCTGTAAATTGCTAATCTAAGCGGATAATGATTAAATCGGAAGTCACGAAGATACTGTTTAATGAATATTCTTCTCAATTTCTGATATTTTGAGTCAATGTCTTTTCCTTGAAGAATTCCAGAAGAATTAATTTGATACCAGTAGGGTTGATATTCCTTTCCATCCATTGGACTGATTGATGTTTTTGTTTCAACAAGGATGTTATATAAATTTTTTTCATTTACTAAGCTTGATAACACTGTTTTCATATGCGTTTTCCTTTTCCTGATCCAGTGAGACTTTCACCGGAGATTTTCTTCTGAACTTTCGATTAATCATCTTCTTCAATCTTGGAGTAATGTCAGCGGTCATTCCGTACATATCCATTATGTATAATTCTTTTACTTTTCCTTTGAGTCGGTCAATGATTATGACCTGACCATCTGGAGAATATCTTGCGGAGAGAGAAGTGGCTATTCCAGCTGCAAATTGAACAGCATCATGGAAGAATGTGAATAGCCGTTCATCCAGGTAATTTCCTTCGACTGATGCAGTTACGAAATATCTTTTTTTCATCTTATTGACTCTCCCTTTCTTTTCTTTCTTAATGTGGTTTTCCAATAGCCATAGAAATTTCCCAAGTAATCTCTGAACTGTTCCAGTGCATCTTCATAAGAAGCTGCACAGAAGAGCATCTTTTTCTTTGCACCGCCATTTAAGAAGATGGTTCCTATATAGCTATTCATGAGAGATTTCTTGTGAATGATCCAAGATGCAGAAGAATTCACGAGTTATATATTTGATTTCATAGCATTTAGGTTCATTCTTCGATTTGGCTGTTTCCTTGAATTTTTTGTAGTAAACATACATTGAAGACCATCTCATCATTTCAATCATTGGCTTTCCATCTGAGCTTATTGGAATGATCATCATGGAATAACGCTTGGAGCATTCAACCGGGTCAACCAAAGTCTTAGTCTCTGATTCAACAATGGATCTTAATGTTCTGTACATTTTTAAATTTCTTTCTATATGTCGAATAAATCGACAGGGAGTTTGTTTTGTTTAAGCAAGTAAGCCAAATCAGCTTTCAGCTGATTCCAACTGGAGAAGGATATGGGAACGGTAGATATGATATGAGCTTTTCCGTTAACGAAAACAAAGGGATATTCATTCTTCTCATTCTTCGGGTATCGTTTAAGAGTGATATGCTTTCTGGCAGCAAACTTCTCAATCTTCCTGATTTTGTAAGGAGCTACTTTGAATGGCTTGTATTGGTCAGATTCAAAGATGAATTCCCAATCGAAGGATGTGGTAATTATCTGATTATTATTTCCATAATCCATTTTCATTTTCCTCTTTTCCTGATTTGGTCATCCGCAATAAGTGAGTTGTAATAGTATTTAGGATCTAATTTGCTTCTCAATTTGAATCTAGTATGGTCAAGAACAAGAATCTCCTGTTTAATAACTGATTCCATTGTCTGCTGTTTTTCTTTTGATGCTATCTTTAGTTTTTCTTCATCATTCAGGCATTCATCAGTCAAGGCATTAAGCATCAGAAGAAGTTCATATTCAGTTACCCTGATTTTCAATTCCTCTGTTGTCATTTGATTGTTCTCCAATCATGGTTGTTGAATAGGTCTCTCATTTCTTCACGTTTCTTTGTTTCTTCAAGAGTGGGTGCTTTGTTTCCATCGGGGTTGATTGCCTCCATTACTGATTGCTGGTGGACTTCGTTGACCATGTCTCTGATCTTGTGGGGATTTGCTGAAGGAAGGTTGCCGTATTTCTCCATCTGCTTATGCTGCAAATCAATGAAGTAATCAGTTGTGTTCTTGACAGCTTCCTCAATCTTCTTTGTATTCGCTTTGTAATAGGTTGACTTGCCAGCATCCTTTTTAATATCTATTAAGTCTTTTTCTTTTAATAAGCCGGTCGCTCTCATAAAAGCCCATCTACTAATTCCTAAGAATTCTTTGAAATAACTAATCCGAATTCTCTTGAATGTATCGTCCTGAGTGAATCCATAGATGATGGAATAGACAGCCAGTTCATTTTTTTCCAAATTTAAGCCATGCGGATTGGTCATCCAGCCATAAATGTTGCAGATGCAGTTAGTTAAATCTTTCATTCTATTCTTCTTTCTTTTTATTGAAATAATCGGATGTTGAATTGATTGCTTTGCTTATCTTCTCAGCATTGACTTGATAAGAAGTTGGATTGCCCTTGTTGATTTTTGGAATGATTAGTTTCTTCTTCTTTAGATATTGAAGAGAATAAAGGGCTGACCTTCTGCTTATTCCTAGGAAATCAATCAGATGGCTGATTGGGAAGGAAATGAATTGTGGGTTGATTGATAGACCGTGTAGAAACGGTTGTTGAGTTATCGAATAAATCAAAGAATAGACTTCTAAGTTGGTTCCTTTAAGATTCATTCCCTTTGAATTAATCATCCAACTGGTTATTAATATTTCTTCTTTTGAGTAATCTCTCATTGTCTTTTGTTCCTCAAAGCATCAACCAGTAAGTGAGTAATCACCCAGTCATCATCCTTAGGAGGAAGCTGACCGGTAGCTAGGTAGTTCGTACAATAGAAAACTGATTGGCAAACCATGTATTTATTGATTCTTGACCTGTCAAAAGATCCTTTCTCTTCTTCTTCCAGAAATCGTTCAGCAATTACTTTGCACATTTGTGAATTCTCCAATTTGAACGCAAATATTTCTTATTCTTATGTCTTCTCTGTTTCCGTTGATGAAAATCACTCTGTAATTTGGCCCATAAGATCTCAAGTAGAATGAATAAAAGCCTTCGACTAGGAGATTAAGCACAGATAAATCTTTATTACCGATTCTTACCGATTTGATTCCTCTGTTGTTTCTTTCTCTAATCCACTTTCTGTAGGAACAATTAGACTTTGAGATTGACAGTACTTTTCCAGAGCAATGAATGTAGTATCTTCTCCTGGCTGTTTCGCCGATTAAGACATATCTAGGATTTCCATTAATCTGGTCAAGGATCATTGCACTTTTTCAACTAATTTAGACTTAATGACATCACTGGTCAGCCCTAAGGCATCAAAGTATTTTCTGACTAAGACAGTAGGGCAGGATCTGATTCCGATATCAACAAGATCCTTGCTCTTATAGAATTTTTTCTTGTCCTGATCAATTGAAGAATAAATCGTCTTAGCTGCTGGAGACCCAACGTTGAATAACATCAGAATGTTGACAACATCCTTCTTAGTCATGTAGGGTGATTCATAGTCTTTTAACAGCACTTCTTTTTCTAGCTTGTCCATTTATTGACTTTTCCTTTCTAAAATATCAAGAAGCTTGATAAACTAAAATAAATATACCAATAAAGATGATATTAGTCAATAGTATTATCGATTTTTTTGGTATTTCCGTTATAATAAAGCCATATGAACAGGATTAAAGAACTGCGCAAAGCAAAAGGACTTAGTCAAACTCAGTTAGCTGAATTACTTTTTGAAAAGCAGACCACCATCAGTAATTGGGAAAAAGGCGTATCAGAGCCTGATATTTCTTCTTTGATTAAATTATCTAAGGAATTAGATACGACCATTGATTATTTAGTCTGCAACAATACGGATGACCTGATTATCATCAATCGAAAAGAATTTGACGACCTCAGAAAAGCCAGAGATGCAATCAACAAAGCAGATTTGGCCTATGCTGCAGAACAAAGAGAAAAATTAAAAAAGAACGGCCAAAAGTAGGTCTTTTTTATGAACAAAAAAATGCACTACTTAGTTTTTTAGTAGTGCAAAAAGTAGTATTTTGGATGCCGACCAGTGTCAAAACTGCAACTGGGTAGTAGCAAAACTGCAACTAGTACCAGTAGCAAAACTGCAACTAGTACCAGTAGCAAAACTGCAACTACTCATCCTTATATTCTTATCAGTATATGTATCTGTATATTTATCTCTATATAAGAAGAATTACTTAGCGCGCGGGCGCGCACGCGCGAGAGCTCCCCTTTCGGGATCTTTTACAGATTGCAGAAACGAATAGGCAAAAAATAGGCAAGGATAGGCAGAGAAATAGGCAAAGGCTTATCAAGAGTCGCAAATAGGGGTGTAAAAATAAACTATTTTTGTCGATAGTAATCGCAATATTGTCTTCCTAATAGCTTTCAAATTACTAAATACTTGACTATTGATGGTAGATTTCACCTACGAGGTGAAACCATATGCCTATTGCTATTATTGTTTTCAGTTCTATTCTGATTTTAATAGGGATCGTATTAGATATTAAGAGCAAGCAAAAACAAAAAAGGCCAAAGATTAAGCAGGAACAAGCAAAATATGAAAAGTGGAAAATTGCAAGGTTTATGAATCATCCTGCCGTCATGATTGAAAAGGATAATAATGGAAAAATTTATTCTTTCAAGCTTCATTAGAAACGGATTTTTGAGCACAAAAAAGAAAGATTTATTCCACTTCATGATAACCCGAATCCGAAGAGCTTACGAAAGGGATATATTTATAAAGATGAATCGCATAGCAAAGAATCAAATTACTATAAAAATCAAATGTATGACACTTGGAATATTTCAGATGAAAACAAAAAAATAATGTCTGACAGGCATCAGGAAAGAATTGCTAACAAAGTTGCTCAAGAAAAGCAAAGAGCTATCAATGAAGAAAAAAGAAGACAAGCAAATAAAAAATAAAAAAAGAAGATTCTCATCTGCATCAGGAATTCACGCAACCTGACAGCAGAGCTTGGAGAATCTTCTATGCTTTCATTATAGCATCATTTTCTTCAAAATCAAGGCTTGAGGCCTGCCGTCAGTATCCTGACGGCTTTTTTAATGTGCTGAATAGGGGTGTAAAAATAAACTATTTTTGTCGATAGCTATCGCAATATTCAAGTTTTTATGGCCTCTATATTAGGGTTTTTCTTGACTTTTAAAAGAAAATATATGCTAGGGGGAAACCTAGCCTTGACACCTGGTCAAATCGTTCTGATCATATTGGCAGCAATCTTACTGATACCGTGGATCATCCAGCTTGTGTCGCTCATTTCTCTGAAGAGAAAAGCCAGAGCGACCGAGGCTTTTCTTTGCAAGAATCTTCGATATATCGTTTACATCACCGGTCAGGTTCGCTCCGGAAAGACTACTTTTCAGGCTGGCTACGCAAATATCAGAACAAAGGATTTAATCAGCAAAGCTCAGAGAAAGATTGACTTCATTTGCCTGGCATTCCCTGAAGTGCCTTTCGACTGTGTTGAGAAGAATCTACAGGAGGACTTTGAAAAGGGATCTATAAATTCCGATCAGGAAGCAAGAAAGCTGGTAGCGGATGGGATGATTCTATCCAAGTACCGGAATCTTTCCTACAACAACCGTGTATCAAGGAAGGAAGTTCCCTTCATTGAGATGCTATCCGATTACATTGATGCCAAATGGGCCCTCTATCGAAACAATTATGTCTATTACTATGGAAAAGCCTTTCATTCCATGGTCACTGACAATGATGCCATGGACTATGACCCCTCAATGCTGAATATCAAGGACATCAACATTGCTATGGGCAAGAAAGACAGTGAACGAAAGAATGACTACCATTTGCTTCCTTACTCAATCATTGCCGAGGATGAAAAGCAGATATCGGGGAAAGACAATACACGATTCATGAGTTATTCAAAGGCTGATACCGGTTCATCTGACTGCCTTCGACTTATTGGCCAGCTGGGTGAGGAAACTATCTTTTATTCGACAACCAACCAGTACTGGGGAACTGACATCAATAGGGAAAGGGAATTGGCCACTGAAATAGTATCCATGAGGAAATCTACAGCCATCAATCCATACTTCATGCCTATGTTCCTGATCAGATGCTGGGAGGCTCCAAAGAAATTCATCCTCAACTGGAAGAACAGCCACTGCCAGAAAGACATCAGACCGCTTCAGCGGAACAGCAAAATCAGGAATCAGCTATCCAATTCCATGTTCAAAAAGAAAGCCTTGGCATCCAAAGGATATGTGATCTTCAACGGACTCATTTACCACAACCCAGCCGATTACGGAAAGAGATCCAAATTCACCTTGTCAGGAGTAGACAACCTATTCGCTGTCATTCCCCTGAAATACTGCTACGGGTCAATCAACACATTCCAGTTCCATGCAATCCAGAAGGAGCTTATCTCTAAATCAAGATGGGAGCTGAGGGATGAGCCGAAAACTATTCAGGATGCCGAACTTGCAGATCGAGTGCTTTCAAAGAGGGCTGGCCAGATGAAAAAGACCGTACCGAAGACCGGCTAGCTCTACTCTTACTCTTTTAACTAAAGTTAAAAGAATAAAGTTGCCAAGAGTTATGAAAATCTCAAAAAAAGGGGGGATACCAAAATAATAACTGTATTTCTGTTCATGCTGATG
>JBAXZY010000043.1:0-12302 GCA_041670045.1 Bacilli bacterium
AGTCTTAGGGTCAACCGCCTTAGTAATGGCCGGGCTTGGATTATTTGATGCCTCTGATTCTATCCTCTGCATTAATGGTATCAGTGTTGATTTAACTAGTACCTTAAAACCCATTGCCTTAATGATAGTCGGTTTTGCTATGGCCCTATCCGTCTTAGTCCTCTTTAACTTAACGGATATGAATATCTCGGAGCGTGTAAGAGAAATAGCCACCTTAGAAGTTCTTGGCTACGGCAATAATGAAGTGTATGGCTATATCTTCAGGGAAGTCTTCATCAGTGCTTCCTTTGGTGTTGCTTTAGGAATACCAGCCGGGGTAGGATTATTGGCTTTTCTTTTTGTCTATTTGAAATTCGGAGCTCTTAGCGACATTAACTGGTATTCTTACCTCTTGACAGTCGGGCTATCTTTTATCTTCATTGTCATTGTTGATTTACTGCTGATGAAGAAGATTAAGTCCATTGATATGAATGAATCACTCAAATCCATTGAATAAAGGTTTATTCTGCAAATTGAATTATCTATAATTAAAGCATGACTGATCTCGCAATTTGTGTCAGTGCCGTCCCTTATCGAATGTCTATCAATTTAGTTTTTCAATCAGTTACTGATCCGAATGTTTTTTACCATGTGAGAAGAGACGTCGTAACAAACAATCTAAAAAAAATATGCTTCTGCCCCGATAATCCTCCGGTCCTGATTCTTAAATTCAATCAAAAGAAGACTGTCCGAGATATCAGATACGGGTTTAAGAATCTCGAAGCCTGCCAGAAAGAAGAAAAAGATCTTTTTTATAACAAATCCATTGCTGGATTTGCGGGTCAGATCTTCTGCTGGTGTATTCTTCCTGTATTACTGGCAGTGGTTTTTATTTTGATTCTGAACTGTTTCTATAACTGGTGGTGGGGTTGGGGTGAATGGTTCCATCCTTACTTGCCTAAGTAGACGGATAATTTAGGAAACATCGAAAAAGCCTACTCCAAATGCTTACTTTAAGTCAATGTAAGCGTTTTTATGATAAATTGAATTTACACCACTAAGCAAAGTTATCGATAATAAGACAAATTAATTTTCTCTTTACGAACTAAGTCCAAGGAGCACAAATGAAAAAAGCAGAAAAGATTGTCGGAGAAGGTATTACATTTGACGATGTTCTTTTGCTTCCCCGTTATTCGGAAGTCACTCCCGATATGGTTTCCTTGAAAACGAAACTTACTAAACACATTACCCTTAATATTCCTCTGATGTCAGCAGCTATGGATACCGTTACTGAATCGGAAATGGCCATTGCCTTAGCCAGAGAAGGCGGTATTGGCATCATCCATAAGAATATGAGCATTGAAAGACAGGCTGAGGAAGTCGATAAAGTCAAAAGAAGCGAAAACGGAGTCATCTCTGATCCAATCACTTTGACCGCCGATAAAACCTTAGCTGATGCTTTATCGTTGATGGGCAAGTATCATATCTCCGGCATTCCGATAGTTGACAAAGAAAACAAACTCATTGGCATCATCACCAACCGTGACCTGAAGTTTGAAACCGATATGTCTCGTTTGATCTCCGAAGTCATGACCAAAGACAATTTAGTGGTTGGCAAAGTCGGAACTTCCTTAGCGGAAGCTAAGAAGATCTTAGGACAGGCCAAGAAAGAAAAACTTCCTTTAGTCGACAAGGATTTCCATTTAAAGGGATTGATTACCATCAAGGATATCGAAAAGATTCAGAAGTATCCTAATTCCGCCAAAGACAAATTAGGAAGACTGCTCTGCGGTGCCGGTGTTGGAATAACCGGTGATATGCTCAAGCGTGCCAAGGCTCTGATTGACGTTGGCACCGATGTCTTAGTCTTGGATTCCGCCCACGGTGATTCCAAGAATGTCATTCAGGCTCTGAAGACTTTGAAGAAAGCCTTCCCGCATGTTGACATCATTGCCGGCAATGTGGCTACCTATGAAGGCGCTAGAGACTTGATGGCTGCCGGAGCCGATTGTGTCAAGGTCGGTATGGGACCTGGCTCTATCTGCACGACCAGAATCATCTCCGGCATGGGTGTGCCTCAGATTACGGCTATCATGGAAGCTTACAAAGCTTCCCTTGAATACCATTGCCCCATCATCGCTGATGGCGGCATACAGTATTCCGGTGATATCACCAAGGCCTTAGCCGCTGGTGCTGATACCGTGATGATGGGAGCCATCTTCGGCGGTTGCGAAGAAGCCCCTGGTGAGACGGAACTTTATATGGGAAGAAAATACAAGGTCTACCGTGGAATGGGTTCTTTAGCCGCCATGGAACAAGCTCATGGAAGCTCAGACCGGTACTTCCAGTCCGGGCATAAGAAACTGGTTCCGGAAGGTGTCGAAGGACGTGTTCCTTTCAGAGGTTCGGCTTCCGATGTTATCTTTGAGCTACTTGGAGGCTTACGTTCTGGCATGGGCTATGTCGGAGTAAAGACTATCTCGGAGTTACAGAAGAAGGGTCAGTTCATTAAGATCACTTCCGCTTCCTTAAAAGAAAGTCATCCACACGATATCGATATCACCAAGGAAAGCCCCAACTACACGATTCAGAAGTAAAATAAAAATCCCGTCAGTACATAGCGGTACTAACGGGATTTTTTTAGTTTCTACTTGGATTCCGGTTTAGCGGCAGCGGTAGTTGCATCGATGGTTTTGGTATCCTGACTGTAGGCTTTCAGCATCAATTCATTCAGTCTATTGACAAAGTCTTTCTTGTCTTCGACCTCATAGCCTTCAAGCATCATGGCTTCATCATAAAGGACCTGACCTACTGCTGATATTTCTTTATCATCCGTCAATTTACTTAAGGTCTTGAAAAGCGGATGGTCCGGATTGATGGCTAAAACCTTAATGGAACTAGCTTTCTGAGAGCTGTCTTTCTTAACCTGTTCTTCCTCGTTAATGACATGCTCCATATTAAGGGAGAGACCTTCCTTAGTATTGATGCTGACTGGTGAATCGACTAAGCGGGTGGAGAAGGAGACTTCATCGACCTTTCCTTTTAAGGAATCTTTGACATCATCTAAGAATCTCTTGTAACCGGAATTAAGCAAGTCGAGTTTATTCTTTTCGTCCTTAGTTAAGTCATCCTTAGAATCACTGGAGATGTTCTTGAACTCACTCTTGTCATAGTCTCTGATCATCATGACGGTGAATTCATCAATGTTGTCGGCGAATAAGAGGACATCCGTGCCATCTTTCTTGAACTTCTCCATCTCCGGAAGCATCTTGATGGATTCAACGGTCTTTCCGGAAGCATAGTAGATATATTTCTGATCCGGTTTCATCTTAGCCTTATAGTCCTTGAAGCTGATAGGTGTATCACTGTTGAGGCTCTTGAAGACTAAGAGATCCTGAAGATCGTCTTTCTTCATTCCATAGCTGGAATAGATACCGAACTTTAAGAAATCACCGTAGATTTCAAAGAACTTGCGATATTTTTCCGGATCGGAAGTCATCAGGTCCTTCAGCTTGGCAATGACCTTGGTTTCGATGGAGGAAGCAATCTTTGTCAATAAGGGAGACTTCTGAAGCATTTCACGGGAGATGTTTAAGGAGAAGTCATCACTGTCGACTAAACCACGGAGGAACTTGAAATAGTCAGGAACTAATTCCGGGCATCTTTCTTTGATGAAAATGCCCTTAGCAAACAAAGCTAAGCCCTTTTCATAGTTTTCACTGTAAAGGTTATAGGGAGCATGAGAAGGAATGAAAATCAAAGCATCGTAGGAAATGACGCCTTCCGCTTTGATGTTCATTGAAAGCAAAGGCTCTTCATAATCATCAAAGCGGTTCTTGTAGAAATCATTCAAGTCCTTGTCAGTGACTTCGGATTTGGCTTTCTTCCATAACGGAACCATGGAATTAAGAGTCTTCATCGAGGTGACATCAGTGGTCTTGCCTTCAATCGGCTTACCATCTTTATCCAAGACCGGTTTGGATTCTGTCACCAACATCTTGATAGGATAACGGATGAAATCGGAATAACGTTTGACTAATTCCTCAATCTTGCTGGTTTCAAGATAGTCGGAATACTTGATGTCATCAGTATCATCCTTGAAATAGACGCGGATTGAAGAACCGGAAGTGGCAAAATCCTTGGATAAATCACAGTCTTCGACCGTGTATTTATCAATACCATCGGAAGTAAAGAGATTGCCTTTGCCTTCTGAACCAACGGTCCTGACTTCGACTTTCTTAGCAACCATGAAGGCACTATAGAAGCCGACACCGAACTGTCCAATGATGTCGATGTCTTTCTTCTCTTTTAAGTCCTTGTACTTCTCAATGAATTCCTTGGAACCGGATTGAGCAATTGTTCCTAAATCCTTTTCCAACTGATCCTTGTTCATGCCGATTCCGTTATCTTTGACTTCCAGATAACGGTTTTTCTTATCGACAGTTAAAAGAATCTCATATTCTCTTTGTTCTAACTTGCCATTGGATTGGTAAGCCATGAATTTATACTTATCAATAGCATCTGAGGCATTGGAAATCAATTCCCGAAGGAACACGTCTTTGTTTGAATAAATGGAATTGATCATCAAATTCAACAGCTCTTTCGACTCCGTCTGAAACTCTTTTTCTTCTTTCATGATTATCTCCTCAATTTTTGACAACAACATTATTATAGTTAATTAATTAGCACTTTAAAGTAGAAAGTGCTAAAAAGATAAAAATGTTTATTAATTCGCCTTCAAAAGTGGCTAAAGACTCGAAATTATAGACAAAATCAGAAAAGAATGTTTATTATTTTTTCACAAAAAAAAGGATACCGGTTGATCGGTATCCTTTGATTACTGGTTACTTAACAGCTTCCTTGACGTTCAAGGCTTTGATGCCGTCCCTGATTTCTTCCAATAAGACAATATTCTCAGCCTTAGGAGCGGGAGCATTCTTCTTGGCAGCTTCTTCAGCTTCCTTCTGAGCAATTTCCGGATGATCCTTCAATAACTGATCATGTTCACGTTTAGCTAATTCAGCTTGGAAAGCGACACGGTTAGCCTTCACGGAGGAGACAGTCTTAACAATGGCAAACAATGATAAGGCAATGATCAAAAAGGCGATGATGGCATTCAGCAACGAACCCCAATCGATGATAGCGGAGTTGTTGTAGAAATAATTGGTTCCATGCAACGTGTAGAGGGACTTAAGCTGAGTCTGCCACTGAACGAAAGCGGCATCATCGGCTGTGATAGTCACATTTGCACTTGATTTAGCATAAGCGATTGTCATATTAGTTATATCGCTGGAAGCAAAGGTCTGACCAATGCCGGTAATACCAGCCTGAGCTGAATTGGCAGCCGGTAAAACAGTCACTAAGCCTTTTAAGCCACCAGGGACACCCCAAGTGCAGACACTTAAGAGAATATTAGTGAAGGCAGTGACAATGGCGGAGAAGGCTGAACCCATGATGACACCGACGGCCATGTCGAGGACATTGCCCTTAGCAATAAACTTCTTGAATTCAGCACCTAAGTTCTTTAACTCCTCACCTTTATTACTTAACTTAGCTTCTTTTTTAAGGCTTTTCTTTTCTTCTTTATCCATAAATTAAAAATCTCCTAGGACAAAGTTTAGTCCAAAGGAGATTCTTTTTCAATCGATTTAGGACAAAAAGGCCGAAAAGTTACTTAATTCCGAAAGTCTCTTTGACAGTTGACAAGAATTCATCTTCCGGAAGAGCACCTAAGATAATGGCTTCTTCTTCGCCGTTATGTGAGAATTTGATTCTCTTGCCATCCTTATAGGCGACTAAGGTCGGAATGGAAGATACGTCATAGTTGGCGGCAATTTCCGAAAAACGGTCGGTGTCGACCTTTAAGAAGGTCACATCCTTCAACTGGTCTTCCAAGTCTTCCATGACTCGTCCCATCATTCGGCACGGCCCGCACCAAGTGGCAAAGAAATCAACGACGACGTTCCCCTGCTTGATGGTTTCATCGAAATCCAACGAATTGTCCAAATGTTTAATCATGTTTATCTGCTCCTCTTTCTAGCAATATCTTATGTTAGCGACCAATTGATTGCAAACATAATGCTTAGAGGTAGAGACTTAGGACTCCGAAACTCAGAGACAGCAATCCTAAAATAATCAGATGCAGAGGATAATAGGCATAGAAAGAATACTGAACAATCTTATTCTCATAGCCTTTCTTTCCGTTATATATAAGAATAAAGACAAAAGCCAAGGTGGAATAAGTCCCGATAGGTACGAATTCATTAGGTATGAACGAGGAAGTGTAGTCTAAGCGGTAGATAAGATAGAACAGCAGTTCCACGAAGATCAGTCCGACAGCTTCGATGATTTTCTGATCCCGTAAGCCTTCACTGATTAAATAGGTGTCTTCATCCAAACCGGATGTCAGAGCCTTTCTCTTTAGATAGTAGTTGGATATTTCCTTGCAGAGGAAGAAAACCACAAACAGGACAATTGAGAAAGTCCCCCAATCGGTCTTAAATAAGGTCCCGTAATTGACATCAATCACATAATTGCTTAACACGGCATAGGCTATTGGAAGAATGGCGAAAAGGGAATACTTGTTTTTCTTTCTGAGAAGATAGACCGTCAGTACTCCTAAGAACAAATCGGTGAAGACATTGCCAATCAAGGGATTAGAGGCGATGGTGATGTTAGTGGCTAAGGAAACAATATAGCCAAACAAATCCATGATTAAGGATACAGCTAATAGTCTTAATAGGTAGTTCCTTATGTTATGGGTATGATAGACTCCTTCAACAGCTAAGAAAGCAAATATCGGAAAGGAAATCTTTCCGATGGCCCGTAAAACATAATAGGCAGTAGGTATGACGCCTCCGGAAGCATCGATGAAAAGAAGCGCGACATGGTCCAAAGTCATCAAAACCGTGCCGATGATCTTCAGCCAGAGACTGGATAGGCCAAAGGTTTTTCTTTCCGTGGTTACTTGGTTCATAAGTTGAATAGGTGAACGACTCCCATCCCGGAAGTGGAATTCATGGTGGCAAAAATCAGAATGAAGCTTAATAAGTTGTTCGATAAATGACAAAGCATGCTCGAAGTGATATGACCGCTTTTACAATAGACTAAAGCTAAGACAGAACCACTCAGGAAATAAACCGGGAAGTTTAGCAGTTCATTCATCAGTTCCTTCCAGACGGCAATGGTCTCAGTGGCATTGGTTCCATAATAGGAAGCATAAGACTGGTATTGCAATAAGGTACTAAAGGAAAAATGAATGGCAGCAAAAATCAGACTTCCTACCAAGATACCAAGCCAGGTGTTCTTCTCTTTGTGACCGATTGTATCAACTAAACCGACTCGGTAAGCTAATTCCTCCACAAAAGGAGCAAAGATGACGACGGGGAAGAAAGTCAAAGCCGGATAGGCAGTAGCCATGGTGTTAATAGTGACTTGGTTACTGTTAGAGCCATAAATGTCTTTAGCGAAAGTACTGTAGATCAAACCGAAAATTTCATCGATAGCAAAAATCAGGATGACTCCTAAAGCCGCATAAATGTAGGTTTTCTTATCCTTGAAGCCTTCTAAAAAGGTCTTCCAAGTCTTTCTTTTACTGAAAATAATCATTGAAGCATAGATTAAGAAAACAATTAAATAGCAAAGAAATTGAACTAGGGAGTTTGCAAAGACATCATTGTTGAAGGCCTCATTTGATTCATTTGCAATCATCGCATAAAGGTTAGAGACAATAGTGGCAATTATGCTAAGACCTAAGAAATCAACAAGAAAAAAGGTCAATTTTTCCCAAAAAGGAACAAAAGAATTGAAATCCCGATTAGGAAAAAAACTTCTTTTCAGTTCACCGCTGGAATTTTTGGCATTGTTTTGCCCGGGATCATATATTTCCATTTGAATAGCTCCATATTTTTAGCCTTTTAATTCTAACCCAAAAACTATCATTTTGGTACCCATCTTTGATATAATTAAGTTAACATTAAAGGAACGGACACCAGTATGTCACTTACGACGATTTTGAACATTGTTTTAGCGGCAGTCATTGTCATAGCCCTTTTAGGTGGTTTGGCAGGCTTCGTCAAAGGCATCTATAAAACTACTTTGAAGACAATTCTCAAAGCACTGTTGATTCTAATTTTTGTCTTTACGACACCCTCTATCAGCAAGGCCATCATGAACATCGACTTATCCAACTGGGACATGAAGTTTACCTTTCAAGGAAACGTCATCCAAGTTGAATCAGTTCAGCAGACCTTAGCCGAAATCCTCACATCGACTGGATATATATCACCGATGAACGGCTTATCCGTTTATGAAACAGCTTTTGCCATTGCTGATTCGCTTCTTTCATATGTGGTTTTCTTCCTGATACTGATTCTGATTCAGATCTTCATTTCCTTATTGACGGCTATCTTCTATAACGGAATCTTCCGCTGGTTTTTACCAGTTGAAACTAAAGATGAGAGAAAAGAACGGAAAAAGAAATCCAAGGAGACTCAGAAAGTCACTGACGGCTTACCGGCTAGTGCTAGTGAAGCCAAGGAAGGCAAAGGCAAGAAGAAATGGCCTTTGCTCCGTTTGCCTGGATTTGCTTTAGGAACCGTTCAGGAATTTGTTTTCGTCATCCTATTGATTTCACCCTTGACAGGCTTATGTAGAACCGCCATCAATAACAAGGATTCCGTTGTCCAGGTGGTATCTGCTTCCGGAAACAGCGATACGGCTACCAAAGTATCCGGCTACATGGATGAAGTATCTGCTAGTGCCATTTATCAATTGACTGGCATCGGTAATCTAGATACGAATTTAATGAACAAGGTATCATCCGTTGATGTCAACGGTCAGAGCGTCTCTCTGAATAACCTTATAGATTCGACTTTTGATGTTGCCCAACCTTTGATCAGCAATGGGGCCATCTCCTTTAATACCGGGGCGGGTGAGATTACTTTAAATCTGTCTTTGCTGTTAACCGATGAGATGGTATCGACTTTAATCGATAAATTAGTGGCTAATCCGGTAGTGATGGCCCTTATCCCTCCGTTGATTGATATCGGAACCAGTATGTTATCCGGAAACTCTGTCATCTTAAGTCAGCTGACGTTTGACAACATTGACTGGAGCAGTGATTTAACGGCTTTGAAGGGCATCTATTCCAATCTTTCCTCGACTGGATTAGTATCTTCCTTCTATAACGCTGATGGCAGCTTTAACAGCAATTTTGAAATCAATTTCTCTACTCTGAGTGATGACCAAATCAGCTATTTAGGGAAAGCCGCTTCTGGCCTTGGTCAAATGCAAGTAATTAAGCAGAATCTTCCTAATCTCGTCGCATCTTTAGGATCGGTACTGGCCAGTTCTGGCAATGATATTCTTTCTACTGACAGTTCAACTTATGAAAATATCAATTGGTCGAGCGATTTAGAGATCATCTTTACCTCAGTAGTCAAAGTCCTGAGGGCTTTAGGCATTGATTACACCTCTTCCTATAATTTCTCCACTATCGGCACCACCATCAGTGATGGCTTATCAACGGCTTCCACAAGAAGTGCCTTAAAAGAAGCCATTGTCGGATCCAATTCAACTAGTGGCAAGGTCAGTGGTTTATTGGATACCGAACTTGTAGGCACGATGACTGGTAAATTAGGTGATATTCTCTACAGCTCCTTGAAAAATCTTCCTTCTATATCCGCTTATGTCGAAGGCATAGATTTCCAGGACATCTTTGCTGATATGACTACTGATTCCTTAAAAACGGAATTCACCAAGCTTTTTAATATCACGGATTTGATTTTCACAAGTGAAGCTTATACAAGCGGAGCCTTGGATTTCACCAATCTGGGTGCCACCGATATCGGTGACAATAAGGTTGATGATCTAGTCGTTAGCGTCATTGAACAGGCTGAGGATTCTTCTTTACTTACAAATTTGATACCTTCAATTCTTAAATCCTTCCTTTTCAACGGAAACTTTGATTTTTCTAACTATCTCTATGGTTTGACTCCTTACGACTTTAACTACGACTCTACTTCCTTCCTTGATAACTTCAAGCAGATCCTTGTTTTGATGCCTAAGATCCAAAAGATGACCGATGCCATGAGCGACGGCAGCAAGACTACTTCCGAAAAGATTGCCGCCATTGATACTGATACCTTGCGCTCCCTGCTTAACATTCTGGCCAATTCCGATTTCTTTAATCCCGCTCAGACAACCGGTATTGTCTCGACTGAATACAAAAACGTCAATATGTATACCTTCTTAAGCCATTTGTTATCCTCCTCTTCCTTTACGAGCGTTGGCATCTCAATCCCTTCATTGGAGAAGATGCAGACGATTGAATGGGGTGATGGCTCCAGCGACGGCAAGGAAATCGATAAGCTTTGTTCCTTAGTGGATGAAGCCAAGAAGAATTCTAGTTTCTTCTCCTCGGATGTGAAGTCCTTATCCGATATTGAAGATACCGATTCTTTGGTAGCCTTAGCTAGAGAGGGTTTGTCCAGCTCCTTATTGCAGGATTCCGTCTTAAGCATCATCAATGATTCCTTAGACACTTACCTTAAGGATTTAGGAATCAACCTAAGTCTCAATGATATGCGTGTTTCATTATGGCTTAGCAAAGACAGCAATAATCTTGATGATCTTGACCGTTTAGGAGCCATCTTAAAGCTCTTAAAAGGCTCCGATTTGAACAATCTAGATATGGAAACCTTTGATACCGCCAAACTCAATTCCCTGTTGACTTATATCCAATCCTCACACTTCATCACTCTTCTGAATGCTAACGATCCTTTTGGCTATGCCTTATATTCAATCTTAGATAATCAGAACTTCTTTACCAATATGGGCATCAACCCGGTTTCTGTTCTCTTTGACTCCATTACCAATAGCTTTACCTGGTCCGAGACGGTTGATTTAAATGGCTACTCTATCACTGATACAGAAACCTCCACCACCACCTATTTCGCCTCTACCACTAAAGGTGCCATCAAAGATTTGTCCATTCTTCTTAAAGGCGTTCAGGAAAAAGGTTTTGCCGCTGTTAAAAACGGTGATTTGCCGAAACTTGATGTCTCAGTCTATGATTCTCAGTTAGTTAAGAACCTTTATTCAGTCATTATTGAGAACACCGTAGATTACATTGACTTAGGGACCCAGTTCAACGGCATTCTTCAGTCGTTGGATTTCTCCCTTATTCGTACCATGACAGCCGCTCAGGTCTATTCCGAAGTTGAAATGATCCGAATGCTATACAGCAAGAAGGCAGTCTTAGCCTCCATGTTCTCCGATTTCACCGCCCTTAGCTCCAAAGGCTACATGGATGACTTCTCCTTGATCATGGAAACTATTTCCAAATCGATTTTGATGACTACCGTCAAAACCGGCGAATCCTTATCTCCTTTAGGAAGAGTCTTTGCTACCTTCATCTCTGAAAGCCAAATCGGCAATATGATCACTTTCGAAGATAGTACTTCTACTGATACCAATGACAAGGTCGAGGGAATCTTAGCCAGTGTCACTGACTGGCCCAGTGAAGAAAATAAATTCATTAAAATCACTGAGGATGTTCAGGGCAAGGATTTCAAGAATATGACGATTAGTTCTCTGAGCAAAACTGAATTCAGCTCCCTTCTTTCTTCCATGAATGAATCCGTGGTTTTCCATCGGGCTCCGATTTACTTATTAAAGAAAACCCTCGGCACTTCCGATATGGCTAAGCTTCTAGTTGATCCGGATAATTCCACTATCGTACATAACTTTGATTTCACTGTCCATCTGGACGGCAATTCCACTACTGATGTAGCTTATTGGCAGAACGATATTGATCAGATTTTAGGACTGCTTTATAACACCGATGGCACCAAGACGACATTCTTCACTTTGCTGACTTCCGGTACCTTATCAGACTTGGAATTCTCTGATTCCTTAAGCCTTGACTTCATCTACTACATCGGTCAGATGAATCTCTTTAAGACTAGTCGCTCCTATTTGGTCTATAACATCATGAAGAAAACCACTGGCGACTATATGAGCGGATTGATCCACACCGCAGTCAATGCTGCTTATGGTGAAAATAGCAAAGTCTACCGTTTAGAAGAACTCTTCTTTGAAAACCCGAAGCTGGTCAATTCCGATGCCGCTAAGCAGAAGGCGTTGATGCTCAATGACTTAACCATGCTGAAGCAAGTCCTGTCGAATTTGCTTAAAAATATGTCCTCCTTCAGCAGTGCCACCAGTCTTGAAAGCTTAGGATTAGCAAGCGATTATTTTGAAAAGCTGAACGCTTATTGCTTTTCTTCCACTGACGGTATCTCCACTTCAATTGTTTATCG
>JBAXZY010000044.1:0-12011 GCA_041670045.1 Bacilli bacterium
GCAATGGCCATTTCCGATTCAGTAACGGTATCCATAGCTGCTGACATCAGAGGAATATTAAGGGTAATGTGTTTAGTAAGTTTCGTTTTCAAAGAGACCATATCCGGAGTGACTTCTGAATAGCGGGGAAGCAAAAGCACATCATCAAAAGTAATACCTTCTCCGACAATCTTTTCAGTTTTTTTCATTTGTGCTCCTATAACTTGGTTCGGAAAGAGAAATTTTATTTGTCTTATTATCGATAACTTTACTTGGCGGTGTAAATTCAATTTATCATAAAAACGCTTACATTGTCTTAGAGTAAGCGTTTTGACTAGGCTTTTTCGATATTTAATTAATTATTTGTCTACTTAGGGAGGTAAGGAAGGAACCACTCACCCCAACCCCACCACCAGTTATAAAAGCAATTAAGAATCAAAATAAAGACCACAGCTAACAATACCGGAAGAATGCACCAGGAAAAGATCTGACCGGCAAATCCAGCAATGGATTTGTTGTAGAAAAGATCTTTTTCTTCTTTCTGACAGGCTTCCAGGTTTTTGAACCCATACTTGATGTCCCTTACAATCTTCTTTTGATTGAATTTCAGAATAAAAACCGGGGGATTATCAGGGCGGAAACAAATTTTTCTTAGATTGCTGGTGACGACATCTCTTCTTACATGATAAAAAATTTTCGGATCAGTCACCGATTGGAAGACTAGATTGATGGACATCCGATAAGGGACGGCACTGACGCAGATTGCTAGATCAGTCATATCATTGATTATAGGTAATTTCTAAGTCAGAAGAAACCTTTATTCAATCGATTTGAGAGATTCCTTCATATCAATTGATTTAATCTTTTTCATTAAGAGCAAATCCACAATGACAATGAAGATAAAAGAAAGGCCGATTGTCAAGAGGTAGGAATACCAGTTGATGTCACTAAGTGAACCAAATTTCAAATAAATGAAGACAAAAGCCAAAAGTCCTACTCCCGCCGGTATTCCTAAAGCCACTCCAAAGGAAGCACTAATGAAGACTTCTCGGAAGATATAGCCGTATACTTCCCTGTCGCCGTACCCTAAAACTTCTAGAGTCGCTATCTCTCTTACTCTTTCGGAGATATTCATATCCGTTAAGTTAAAGAGAACCAAGACGGATAATGCCATAGCGAAGCCAACAATCATCAAGGCAATGGGCTTTAAGGTACTGGTTAAGTCAACACTGATGCCATTGATACTCACAATAGAGTCAGAGGCATCGAATAAGCCCAGTCCGGCCATTACTAAAGCGGTTGAGCCAAGGACGGAAAGAATAACCATCCATAGCCTTCCTCTATAACGGAAGATATTTCGAATCGAGGATTTATATTTAAAGCTTAAATGCTTCCAAATGAATCCGATTCTTTCAAGTAGAATCTTTCTTCCCGGAGCCGGAGCTTTAGGCAACAATAAAGCTGATGGCGTTTCCTTTAAGGATTTGTGAGTGACAAACAAAGTAACTAGAACGACACTGATAAACATGGCGATTGAGGAAACCACCCCCATGAAATAGGATAACTTAGTAGTGATAGTAGGCAAGAAGAAAACATTGCCAAAGGCGGGGTAACAGAGATTCGGTATCAAGAAGATACCTAATCCTAAACCAGCACCTATTCCTATAAGACAGCTAAGCAAGGCAAATAAGAGGTACTTAAAGACAATCGAGAAATGAGAATATCCTAAGGAACAAAGACAGCCTATCTGGCTTCTCTCTTCATCCACTAAGCGAGTCATGGTCGTCAATACGACTAAGGCCACCACCAAAATAAAGAAGACCGGGAACATGGCAACAATGACATCCACTTTCTCAGCTAGGTTCTTGACGATCTCATAAGTCTTGTTTTGCTCCAAACTCAAGTAAGCAACCTTTTCTTCATCAAAGCCTTCTTTCTTGATAATGGTTTGCTTGCACTCTTCCACATAGTCATTGTATTTGGATGAGAATCTGGTGTAGCCTTCTTCATTTTTTAAAAGGATGTTAATATCCGTTTTTGGCAAAGGAAGAACATTTTTTTCTTCATCAAGATACATAACTAAGCTAAGGGATTCGTCTTCATCCGTTTGCGAAGTGTCTCCATCCTTAGAAAGCATCAGGGGATTTTGGACGATTCCGGTAATAGTGAAATCCATACCAGAATAAGTAATAGTTTCACCAATTTTTCGGCTCTTGATAGTAGATGAGCTTCGCTCCACCACTACTTCACTAGTACTAGTCGGATAAGTGCCTTCCAATAAAGTAAGTTTGTTTATTTCACTAGTAAAGTCGTATACATAGGTACGACTTTCCTCATCATTGATTTTCAAGTCAATGCTAGTTGTTAGATTGCAATCCTTTACAAAACTCAGGTCTTTAATATCCTGTTCCTGATCAGCTGTAAAGCCAGTTGAGGATTTGTCTTTGATGATCAAGTCAGTAACGTTTTGCTCATCATAGAAGTCATTAAAGGAATTTAAAGTCTTAGCGGATATTCCTCCGGCTCCAGTCACAAAGCAGATACCGACAAAAATGATTAAAACCAGAGACAGGAAGCGGGAGAAATGGTTTGTGAAGGTTTTAACCAAGGAATGAAAATAGGCTTTCATTACCAAACAATCTCCTCAACCTTTTTCTTCTGGGCTAAGACTTCCGTATGCGAAACTTGGCCGTTCCTAATGTGGATGACTAAATCGGCCATATCCTTGATGGCGGCGTTATGGGTGACGACAATGACGGTCTTATGGTAATTCTTGCAGTAATCATCTAATAATTTAAGGATGGTTTTACCCGTCTCATAATCAAGGGCACCTGTCGGTTCATCACATAAAAGCAAGCGGGGATTCTTGGCAATGGCCCTAGCTATTGATACTCGTTGCTGTTCACCACCTGATAACTGAGCCGGAAAATTATCCATTCGGTCTTTCAAACCGACTTTAGTTAAGATATCGACAGGCTTAAAGGCATCTTTAGTTACTTCAACAGCTAATTCCACATTCTCTTTGGCAGTCAGGTTTGGCATCAGGTTATAGAACTGAAAGACAAAACCGACTTCAGTTCTTCGATATTTAGTTAGTTCCCGGCTGGATAAACCAAATAAGTCTTTGCCAGCTACGGATAAATGACCCGATGTCAGACTGTCCATACCGCCTAAAAGATTAAGTAAAGTAGTCTTCCCAGCTCCTGAAGGTCCTAAAATGACGGTGAAGGACCCTTCCGGGATACTAAAAGAAGCCTGATTAAGGGCCATGGTTTTGATATCACTGGACTCATAGATTTTAGTGGCTTTATCGGCTTTGATGAAATCAGTCATTTTAGATACTCCTTCCATTTATTTGACACTATGCCTAATAAATGCTACATTTGTATTATAGTTTAAATACAAAACAATTTTTACCTGCAACATTCACGGATTTGTATAACTAATAGACAAACCAAGAGATGAGTGTCAAAGAGGAACTTATGGAAGCAATCAAAAGAAAAGAAGATGTCCGTTCAAAATACACCCGTTCTTTGATCAAGGATGGGTTAATCAAGCTTTTAGCCACTAAGGAATTCAAAGAAATAACGGTCAAAGAACTCTGTCATGTCTCTCAAGTATCAAGGGGTACATTCTATAACCAGTACTATGACATCTATGATGTCTACTCCGATATTGAGGAGGCTGTATATCAGGAAAGCGTAAAACGGGTCTCGCCACAGAAAGTCTATAAAATCGATGAAGCCTTCTTCAAAGATATTCTAGTCTTCATCCAGTCCGAGAAAGTCTGGTTCAAGTCTTTGTTCACTCATTTAGGTGAAAGCACCCTCTTTTCCAAGATTGTCATCTATCTTCAGAACAAATTCATTCATGACTTCAAAGAAATCAGTCCTGACCTTCCAGAAGAGACTCTTACTTTGATTTTTTCTTATTCCATTACTGGCTCAGTGGGAATCATCTCCGATTGGGTTATCAAAGGCTGTATTACCTCTCCTGATGTCTTAGCTAAGCAACTAGCTCTTCTGATTCAGGCCACTTATGAAGGTTATACTAAAATCGTAAATAAGTAAAAGAAAAAAGCCGCATTCAAGCGGCTTTTTCTTTAACTATTAGGCAACAGCAGTAAGTGTGATTATAACATCACCGGATACAACTAAAGATCCGGAGTAATAGGTTGAATCTTCATCGGCAAAAACGGTGTCCCCATTGGTAATCTTAACATGAATTGTAGTGTAATCAGATTTATAAGCCGAAATAGATAAAGTCTTGCCTTCTAGAACTTTGTCACCACTGTTGACCGTAGTATATTCGGTTCCGGCATGAATTGATACGTTGTAGTTGTTAGAATTTACGACTGTGACTGTCCTTTTTTCATAGGTGACTATATTGACGGAGAAATCAGACATAATCAGATAAGTTCCTTGGTAATCAGCTTTGATTGCATTTCCATTAGTATCAAAATATTCAAATCCGTAGGCTTTATCAGTTCCGGCACTGGCAGTAGTAGCTAATGAGACTTTATCAGTAGGCATAACATTTGAAAAATCAGTGGCAGTCTTGCCATTTACGGAATAAGTTAAAGCAATACTGTTAGGATTATTAATGGTAGCCTTAACGGCTTTCTTAGTCTCTAATTCGAAGGATATAGAAATGTCACTGTTGACAGTAAAGAAAGAGGTAAAAGCAAAGGTATACCTATAAGGCTCAGAATAGGTACTGGCAAAGTAATCGTCTGGTCTGAAAGTAGAAACATTTTCCCCTTCTTTAACCTTTGCAATAGGAATAACAGTAGCATCCAATAATTTAACCGACATCGTAATCTGTTCACCTTTTCCAAAAGAAACAGCAGTATCGGTTTTATCAGCAGGGAAATAATAATATCCATAGTTCTTCAAACCCTGAACATAGGATCTTCCAGTAGTAGTGTTTCCAAACTTTGAAGTATCACTGCCTAAATCAACAGTTACAGAATAAGATTCTTGTTTAGTCCAAGTAGGTTTGATTTGAACACTGTAGGAAGGCATTATAAAACTGAATGAACCATCTTTATAAGAAAGAGACGTAATGGCAGAAGTAATATCTGCATCCTTGGCATTTAGAAGAGCAATTGAAGTCAATGAATACAAGGATTCAGCATAATAAGTTCCGTTAATACTAGCTCCAGCTCCGAAGCTCTTATCTGAAGAAGAAAGATATAAGGTTCCGCCAGTAACACTTATAACGGAAACATTATAAGCATTGGCAGTTAACAAGGTGATTTCGGCCGTGCCAGTTTCTGGCATTTTGAAAGTAAAGTATTTTCCGCTGTAAGATGTTGTGAGGCTAACGATGTCACCACCATTAAGTTTTGCGCCGGTCAATAATTTTCCAGTATCAAGGGAGATATCATCGACAAAGAGGTAAAATTCCTTGCCACTTTGAACAGTCGGATAAGCAGTTGAATCAGTAAGCGATCTTCGAACACCTTTTACTTGAAGAACATAATCGTTATCGACAAAGGTGACTTTTTGTCCTTCTACGTAATTAAAAGTGATTGTAATTGGATTCTCAGGCATATCGAAGGATAATTGTTTAATCTGGTTATTCTTAAGATGAGTGGAATCAATTCCAGTAAGAGTGGTTTCCAACAAGACATTGTTTTGATCTTTAATGGTATAGGTCATGTTGACTCGGTCACCTGGCAAGGCTTGAGTCATGGCAGTGCCGGAATTGCTCGTAAAGGTAACCTTATCATCATTGACGTAATTGATGGCTGCTTTGCTTACTTCTTTGGCAGTGGCTTTTACAGTAGTATCAGAACTTATAGTGATTGAAGAGGTAGAGCTAATATTATCAGTGAAATATTGCTGAGATGTGTAATCGAAATTCAGGCTTAAGTCATTCCAAGCAGTTTGATTTTTATACTGATATTGAATTGATACAAGGGTGTTGTCTTCTCGTAAAACAAAGAAAGAAACATAAGAATATTTAGCATTAGGATCAAAGCCTAATAATTTAACCCCGGCATCAGCTTGTACGTTTACTTGGTAGCCAGTATCACTAATATAGGCACCATTATTATAAGTAACATACAAATCTACATTTTTAGCAGGCATTACAAAAGAAAAGACAAAATGATCAACATTTGATTTTGTATCAGTGTGCACAAAATCATCCGGAAGTTTGGAAGTATAAGTTTCATCGTTCACATTAAGGAAGAACTGTTGAGTGTTAGTGTAATAAAAACCACCGCTCCAGTCAAAGCTGGTACCGGAATAGACATTCAAAGTAACAGTTTCACCGGCTTTGAAAGTTGTATCGGTAGTGACTTCGGTCGTGCCATCAGCTAAGGTTAAGCTTTTTATGTAAGTGCCCCAATTGATTTTACGAAGAGACGTCACATGATAATCATTGACAAAGGTGGCATTTACAGTAACGTCCTTAGCCGGCATGACAAAAGTATAAGTTGTTCCTTCAGTTACGGTTGTTAAAGGGACATCACTGTCATCCAATGTTATTCCGGATAAATAATATCCTTCATTTGGAGTCACCGTAATAGTAACGATATCAAGGGGAAGATAACTGGTCTTATCAAATGCAACCGTTCCATTTGTAATCGTTGAATCAGCAATTGCTTTATAGGTTGCTTCTTTTGAAGATGAAGAATCAACTGAAGAAGATGAGGTGGTTGAAGTTTTTTCACTAGATGATGTTCCTTCACTGCTAACACTAGAACCACTTGAAGAAACGACCGTATTGCCACATTTAGCTAAAATCAATGATGAAAGGACGATTAGCCAACTAACATTTTTCTTTTGCATAATAATTAATTCCTTTTATTTGTTAACTAATGCTTATCTTACCTTTAGTGTCTCTTATCGAAACGGGATATGAAGTTTCAGCGCTCTGACCGTAATTGCAGGTGATGCTAGTCAACGTATCATAATTAGAGCCAAACCATTCACCCCAGGAGGGATTATCTATTTTTTCTTGTTTGGTCAAAATAGCATTATCCATCAGAGCATTCCATTGAGCTACGGTCCCGGTGAACTTAAGATCGGTGAGCTTGGGGAAAGTACCTAAGGTATCATGTGGCAATTCCGTTAATGAAGATGGAAGAATGAGTGTCTTTAAGTAGGTGCTGCTTTCACCTAAGAAGCCTGAATCAATGGTAGTGACTTTGGTTGATTTCGACATATCAAAGGAATTGATGTAGCCACAAGTAGAGAAAGCATCTTTAAAACTAGTCAATTCACTTCCAGTAATAAAGGTATTGAAGGCGGTTTTCTTCATAGAGGAGAAAGCGAAAGAAGCAATAGTAGTGATTTTGGATTCGCTCATATCAACCAAAGAATAATCATCACAATTATAGAAAGCTTCTCCCCCAATAGAAGTGACACCACCGAAATTGATTTTGCTTATGGCTGATCCAGTGAAAGCAAAGGTAGGAATGTTTGTTAATGTAGAAGGCAGGGTGATTTCGTTAAGACATTTCGTATTGGCAAAAGAGTTTTCACTGATTTGAGTAAGACCCTCATTCAAGGTAATATCACGGAGAATAGAATTGCCAAAGGCATTATTACCGATGGCTATAAAATTATTTCTTATGAAGCCACCTATTCTCCTCTAACCATAAGTACTACTTCCAAAGAAACCCTTACTATTTCCGCTACGGTTTCCGATTTTGGAAATGCTGAGGTTAAGAAAGTTACTCCTTTAACAACTTCCGGAAACGAAGAATTAAGTTCTGCCACTAATAAGTTGAAGGACTATAACTATCATGTAGATGTGGAAGAATATGATATTGATGATCAAAAAGTAGAAACCAAAAACGAGTATCAGGTTTCCGCAGATCTTAATAATGGACAAGTGTTTGTTGATTTCACCAATATTTATGGGCTAAATTCTTCTTTTGCCTATTATGAAAAAAATGATGCTATCTACCAAGCTTATAAAATAGCAGGAAATTACTATCAGTTTTTAGGTGCCACTAATTATTCAGCTGACTCGTTGTTACCGAAATTCAATATTTCTTCTCAAGTATTTGATAAATCAGGTTCAACTTATACTTTAAAGAAAACCGTCCCAGCTATCACCCCATCTTGTTCAACTTATGATATGTTCTTGACTGAAAGCATTGATGAGTTAACTATTACCGTGAATGCTGATTCCTTGGTGTTCACTAACAAAACTTCTTCGAATAAAACTATAACTACCTATTCCAATATAAATAGTGTCACGAAAAGCATTAACGTGTCCGATGTTAAAACCGATTGCTCCTCCTTAACTTGGAAACAGTTAATAGAGAACCAACCTGAAACCTATAAGAAATTAGTTACATTTTGTAAAAGTGAAGATGTCGTCAATCTGATTCCGACTGTCGGTCTTACCTCTTCTTATGCTTCTATTGGAATTGATGATACCTACCGTGAAATCATTGTTCCACTTGGTAGGGATGAAACCAGTGCTAAAAGTCAACTAAGTACTTTTGTTTCGAACTTAACCAGTAAAGGCTGGGGTGAATTAGAAACCCAATTGACTGGCGCTTACCGTTCTACTTACTCAGCCGCGGTTAAAGTAAGCGATAATTTAAGTGTGACACCTTATTTGGATTTATTTACAGTTACTGATTCAAATGGAATGTTCTATCTTTACATCTACGTATACATCAATCTTTAGTTAAAAAGGTCAACTAATAAAAAAGCAAAGAGTGGATTAACCATTCTTTGCTTTTTTATTCCAACTTTAGTTTTTTACTTAGAATGTTTATCAAACCAATCATTGATTTCCATCAGTCTTCTTTCACGATGCTTGGGTTTTCCACTTCTTGAAAGTTCATGATTCTCACCATGGAAGACAATCATTCTCGTCTCAACATTCTTGTATAGCAAGGCTGTGAATAGCTGATAGCCTTCTTCTATCGGGCAGCGATGGTCTTCATCCGAGTGGATGAAAAGGGTTGGGGTTGTAACGGTATCAACACTCTTCAAAGGAGACATATTCCAGATATTCTTGATGCCGTCTTCAGTAAAGAAGGTCTGGTTCTTCTTTCCGACTTCATAGGAAGAAACAATATCGTTGATTCCGATATCTGAGCAGCCTAACATGCTGACCCAGTTAGAGATGGATCTTTGCGTGGCGGCACAGTTGAAACGATGAGTATGGGTGATGATCCAATTGGTCATGAAACCGCCATAGCTGCCTCCGGTGACATTGACTTTCTTTTGATCGATGTTGGGATACTTAGCTAAAACGGCATCGGTGAAGTCCATCAGGTTCTTATAGTCAACGGTTCCGTATTTGTCTCTCAAGTCAGCAAACTTATTGCCCCGTCCATCTCCTCCAAAGGGATTGGCAAAGAAGACAAAGTAGCCTCTACCTGTCCACACCTGCATCTCCTGCATGAAGACCTCACCATAGATGGCTTTAGGTCCGCCATGAATATCGAGAATGGCCGGATACTTCTTCTTAGGATTGAAATTATTAGGATAAAGAACAAAACCATCGATGTCTAAGCCTTCTGACTTGATCGTCAGTTTGTTAGGTTTAGCAACATACTTGTCTTTTAAGGCGTCATCGTTCAAAGAGGTAAGTTTAAGACACTCTGTGCCGTTAAGGGCATAGATTTCATTCAGTTTCATGTCAAAGTCAGCGGAGAAGACGACCTTGCCGTTAATGACATCAAAGTCATTGATGGCTCCTACGTGGTCAACAACAGATGAGGTATTGCCGTCTTTATCTATCTTATTGAGAATCAAACGGTTATTGATAGGGGTCAGATAGTAGTAATTGCCGCTATCGACTTTCGTGTAACGGGTGGAACCATAATGGACATCCGTGGAGATGAAGCCAGGTATCCCTTCTTCATTGTCGGCTAAGACTTTAAGAGTCTTATCCTTCAAAGAATAGAAATATTCTTTTCCGGTTTCATTGATGCCATATTTCTTGAAGTCGGTCATGGTCAGTAAAAGACCGTCATTGAAGACTTTAACATCCAAATAATTGTATAAGGGCTTAAGAAGCTCTTGGTTCTTCTTGGTCTTTAAGTCATATTTGATCAGAGAAGAGAAGACGACTGGTGTTTCCTTGACTAAGGAAGAAGAATAATAAACAACATTGTCGGCTAAGTCAAAACAGCCAACCTGTTTCTTCGGGTCACTGACTAGAACGGTTTCTTTAGTAAGACTATTGAAGGTAAAAAGGACGTTTCTCTTCTTGTTGATGAATCCGGCCCCGTTGAAGTAGAAAGGTGATTCATCCAAGACTTCATAGTCAGCGTTCTCTTTGCGCTCTTTCTGAATCTTTTCTTTCTCGGAATCCTTTAATTTGTAGTAATCAGGATGATCTAAAGAAATTTGAGCAGATAAGAGATAATAGTTGTCACTGATTCTTTTGATGCTGCTAGCATCGAATGGGACGGTGAAAGCTTTCTTGGCTTCGCCGCCGTTTAAGGAAATAACATAGAAGGATGTGAATTCATCCTGAGCTTCGCTTCTATTTTTATCTTCTAAATCTCTTTTGGTGCTGAAAAGAAGATGATCGTTATCTAAATAGATAAAGAAAGAAGCTTTCCCATCAGTCGTTAACTGAAGTGTCTCATTGTCTTTAAGGACATATAAGTCACAATGATAATTGTTTTCTTCTTTATTGGCTTTAGAGACAATAAAAGCCGTCGTTTTAGTATCTGGAGACAAAGTGATGGCTGAAATAAAGGAATACGTATATAGGTCAGCTATTTCAACTGGCTTTAATAAGCTCTTAATATTGGATTTTTTCATGTTTTATCCTTCTTTATGATGTGATTGTAGCACCGGAAATAATTTCTTCAACAATTAAAAACAAATTATTGGCCGTTTCAGGGTATTTATGAAAAAAATTTGGTTTTCTTTGTCTTAGATAATCATTTCCGTTTCTTAGTTTTTAGTATCCAGGAACTTAAGTAAATGAAATAATATCTTCTTGGGTCAAGGACCCAAATTTAAAAATATTAGAATTCGTTTCTCACTTTACATATTGGCTGATGACAATATATCATTTTTTTTAATTCTAAAAGCTACTATCTTTTAGTCTACTATTTAAAGAACTGTCTTTAGAAACTAGTTTTAATGTTTAAGCAAAGAGAGCCGTCTGATTCTTCTTTCAAGGTCTGCTTTTCAAGCATTTTCTTAATGGCAGCCTCAATATAGGAAGACATGGAATCCGAAAGCTTTGACATATCAAACAAACATAGTAATTCACGGGAGAGTCCGTTCTTATCGATTCTTCCTTCAATTTCAACAATCTTGATGATGCCGTTTTGTAATTCCATGTGCGGTACATCATCAACTTTTCGATCTCCACCTAAACGTAAGAGGTTCTGGTAGCAGTTTGGATCAATATAGTAGGAATCATCATCTTGGCTCTTTTTTATCTTATAAGAATAAGGAACATTTTCTTTGAAGGCATTTAAAACAACGGAGGTTATCTTCTGACGGTCAAGGTAAGTGGCTAATCTCCGTAAAAGAAGCTGAGAAGTAATTGGCTGTTCTTTATCAACCACCGCTTCTAAGAACCGTTGGATGCTGGACCTGACAATACCTGTGCCTTTTTGATGAACCCATTCATAGTAGGAGACATACTTAGGAAAATAGTCTTTCAGTCTTTTTTCAGTTGGCGCAATAGGAACTGCTAAGACCGGTATAGCATCAGCAGCCTTTTCAGCCGGAGCAATTTCCTCTTTGAGGGCTTCATTTTTTAAAGCTTTCTCAATAGCTAGGACTAGGTTTTCTTCCGAGTCCCTTCTATCTTTAAACCAATCGGTCGACCAGATCCGGTAGAACTTCCAGCCTTTCTCTTCCAGGACTTCCTGACGCAGACGGTCCCGGTCCCTGGCACATTTACCGCTATGGTAGGTCTTGCCATCGCATTCAATGGCTAAGACATAGTCGGAATTAGTCCTGTTCTTCACACCCATATCAATACGGTAACCAGAACACCCCACTTGGGTATCAACACCAAACTGCTTTGAGACTAGGAAATTGTAGACGTCTTCTTCAAACGGGGAATCAAATTCC
>JBAXZY010000045.1:0-11886 GCA_041670045.1 Bacilli bacterium
CAACATCTTTCGCATATGAAAAGGCACTTTTCCGAGGCTTTTCCGGGCCATCCCGGCAAGAAAAATCCCCTTCGAGGGGAATCGCGGAAGGGAAACGGGCTCAGGAATGGCTTTTTCTGGCCTTTTCAGGTCGGATCATATAGTCCTATGCGTTGGGAAACTATTATTATATTGTATGCAAATATGATAATTCTTAAAAAAGCCATCTGACTATTTTGAAGATTTGTCAACTCATATTAATTACCTAAATAATGATTTTTTTAACATTTTTTGGTAAAAAGTAATATATTTTTACTTTAAACTTATAGTAATACCATCCGTAAAGTTTGATTTTGTTTTATAGGGTGTTTCAAAGTTGAAATACTGGTCTTCTTTCCCTTATAATTACCAAGCATTAAAACAGAGTGAGGCGAACATTTTATTAAATGTTGTTCCTAATCTTCTGCTCTCCTTACATCACGCTATAAAAACTAGACTTCAATTAGCCTAAATTCTCTTGTGCTAATGCAAGGACAGTAAACATGGAAAGAAAAAGCTTAAAAAGAGTCATCATCTTAAGTTCATTAGGCCTTTTAGTGACCGGTTTAGGTGTTCTTGTTTCTAAAGCAAGTGGCTTCTGGGTTTTTGATAATACCAAAAATGAAGTCGCTGATGTAGGCGACATCACCATTCCTGAATGGACATTTGACAATATTCCTGATATTAACGATGTCGGGTATTATGATGAATTCGGCAACAAGGTAGAGAATATTGACCGCAAGCGTAACTATCTTACTTTCTCCAACACTTATCTTGTAGATGATGGTGTCAATACTAACAATAGCCCGATTGCTATCAATTATTTTACTGTCCACTGGGTTCAAGGACATGCTGATTTCCAAAAGGTTGAGTTCCCGGCTTATTATGCTGAAAGAGTCAATGGTGAATTAATGATTCATCCAGTGACTGAAATTGGCACTGGATACACTTTCCCTAATTATATCAGCAATTATGAAGCAGTGATTGCTCCCACTGTCACTACCATCGGTTCTAAAGCTTTCTATTATGCCCAACTGAGAGGCATTTCCTTTACTTCTGAAAACAACATCGAAAGAATTGAATCCAATTCTTTTGTTGGTGTAAGATTTGATCGCTCTGCGACTCCTTTTGGACCAAAACTTAATTATATTGGCTCCTATGCTTTCTATAACTGCTCATTTGATTATATTGATTTAAATGATATTGCCAATCTTGAAACGATTAATTACGGGGCCTTCTATAATTGCTCCGCTAGAACTATTGATCTATCTAATTCGAATATTGGTACGATTGGAAACATTGCTTTCCAGTACTGCCGTAATGCTACTTTCAAGATGGATAATTTGAAAGTCAAGATAATAGGCGAGAATGCCTTTAACGGTGATTCATTATCTGGTCATATCGACCTACGCGATTCCGGTATAGAAAGAATAGAGGCCGGTGCCTTCTCTTATCTTACTACTGACATACGACAAAGCCTGACTATCAGTATTCCTGGAACAATTGATTACATTGGTGACAGTATTCTTCTCTATAGTCAAGGAAACATCACTGTCAATCTCTACGACCTTTCTTATGAGACGGAAAGTAATTTCCATTATTATTGGGACTACACCAACAATGCATCCAATATTGTCTTCAATTATCTGAATTCGTAAAGATTAAAAAGAGGGCTGTCAAAGCCCTTTTTTAATTACAAAATATCATTTAAGTGAGTGTCTATTACTAACTGAGCAAAAATCAAGACGCAATTTATGGGTGATAATTATGCTTTCAAAAAAACTTTAGATGACATACGGTATGAGAAGTCATCGATTTCCTTTCGGAGGTCGTGACGGGGAGGACGATGAGGAAGATGGAGGAGGCGAAGCTCTTGGACGACAGCAGTTACGGCGATGTCCTAGACGACATCCATTCGGCCCTGAAGATAAAGAAGGAAGGGGGGTTCGTCTTTTCGGCGATGAATCCGAGACTGATCAATATGCTGGAGAGGCTCGGCCTCAAAGAAGCGGAGGCTGCGCCCAGGGAGAAAAGGAAGAGAGGGAGGCCGAAGAAGAACGCGTCCCCAGCCTCTAAACCTGTATAGATACATTTATTGGTAATATTTTAATTAACTGTAGCCGATAGTGTCACTTTAACTAAGTGGAATGAGAAGATTGTTTTTGACTTTGGGTCAATTACTGCTCCTACGGACTTCAGTATTCAAATGACTGATCATGATTATATCAATGGGTCAAATGGTGAAGAATATTTAACAAACAAAAACCTGAATGCCGCTAATAACAAATATGAATACAGCTTTTCATATATCCCTACTCACCGTTATCTGATTAGCTTATATAAGGAAAATACTTTCTACACATTTAATGATGTAGTAGGCGAAGGCAGTTCAGCAACTGGGTTTAATCAATACAATAACTGCTACTTGACTTTTATAAAGGATAATTCTTCTATCACTTTAACCGCTTCCGGAAAGGAATAGACTAAATAATTCAGAAGAATCTACTTCAATATCTTAAAACCAACTTCAATGTCAAAAATAAAAAACAGTTTCTGATTTAAATATGAATCAAAAAGCTTCTGGAATAAACAATAATAAATTCGGAAATATTCAGTTTTCTATTTCTTATAGAAAGTCAAAACATTAGATGAACCTACTCTTTCATAAGACATCGAGGTTGTTAAACCTTTCGAGATAATTATACCTAGGCCACCAATCTGGCCTTCTTTTCGTTTGGGAGCTTCTTTAAGAGGATTGAAGGGCCGCCCCTGATCGCGGATTATTCCTTTAACGCCTTCAGCCTGGTCATAGGTAAGTTCGATGGTTATGTTTCCGGATTTGTTCTCACCATAAAATATGGCATTTGAGATTAATTCATCCATAATTACACAGATAGTTGAAATTTCATCTTTCTTCAAATAGTCACCTAATTTCTTTTGAACGAAATCCGGTATCTTTTCTAAGTCTGCTTCTTCATTTACTAAAAACTCCGTTTTATCTAAGTAGGTTAAGGACATCATACAAATATCATCGTACTGCTCTCTTCCTGAAGAATATTCTTTCAGAGAATCATGCATGCCTTTGATGACTTCATTGTCATCGCCTAAAGCTAAAGAATTAAGTGCCATCTCTATGTGATTACGCCCATAAAGATTGCCGTCCTTGTCCTGTGACTCCGAGACACCGTCTGTATATATGAACAAACGCTGATTAGGTTTCAAAGTCAGTCTTTGTTCTTTATATTGATAGCCACACATAGTCGCTAAAGGAATGCCAGCTTCTTCTTTTAGTTTCTGATAAATGCCTTTTTCAGTGATAAATGGTATCTCATGGCCGGCATTGACGAACCTTAGTAAGCCGGTATTTGTATTTAGTAAGCCGATGAAAGCAGTTAAGAAAAATTCCTCATCATTTTCTTTGACTAAAGTGTCATTGGTTCTTTATACTGCCATTAATAAATCATTATTAGCTAAATTCTCCTGTAAAAGAGTCTTGGCCTGCATCATGAATAAAGCAGCCAGCACTCCTTTTCCGGAGACATCGCCGATAAAGAAATAAAGGATTTCATTTTCTAAATCACCATAGCCATATAAGTCACCCCCAACTTCCTTAGCCGGCATGATGAAGGCCTGCAATGATAAAAAATTGCTGTGAATGTTATTTTTTGGCAGAGCCCCTAATTGAATGCCTTTTGCTAAGGCTAATTCTGATTGCAGCTTTTCGCTGGCCTTGGCAGAATCTGAGACTTTTTTGACATAGTTCCGCATTTCCATATCTAAGTAATAGAAGGAATCGTTAAGGGTGATAATCTCATCCGGCCTTTTGTTTGACTTTTGGAAGATATCCTTGAATTCTCCTTTCTTCAAAGATTCCGTGTATTCCTGAGACCGCAATGACAGAAACCGGATTTTCTTAATGGCGTAACGGTTTAAAAGAAAGTACAAAGAAATTAGAATGATAGCTGTGATCATTCCGGTCGATCCGAAGAAGAACATCATGAAGGTATCAAGGCTTTTGTTGATGACACTGGTCTTTTGCTCAAAGGGGATCCAACAGTCCTCATTCGTCAAAAGATCCATTTTAATGCCTGAGCCAAACATCTTTACGGAATTGTGATTGTATTTGACACCATCATAAGCGGTCTTCCCCTGTTCTTCGCAATCAGCAACAATCTTTGGTAAATCAAAGAAATAACCGATGGTATAAATAGATACAACATCAGTTGATTTATCCATTGAGAAAAGACAGACGAAGCGATTGTTAATCTTATCAGTAAAACCTATATAGACGCCATCACTGTTACTTGCTGAGGTGCTTCCATAAAAAAGAATTTCATAGAAGGAATAATAGCCGGATTTATCCTCTTCATCGGTTTTTTTAGTGATATCATTGTATTTGTCGTAATAAGCAAGCCTCTCCTCATCAGTCATTTCGGTGATTGACTTTGCCGGAGTATTATTTAGATAGATGGTATGCATACTATCAAAGGTATCTATGATCAGGACGGAATTAAAAGTTTCGTTTAGACCCATAGTGGGTTTTTTGTTTTCTTCCCGGTAGGTCTCTTCATTGTTATTTTGATAGATATAAAAGCCGGATAAGGAAATAGCTGTCTCACAAAGGAGGACAGCAATAAATACCGGAACGATGATCTTAGTAGCAATAGTTCTTTTTCTTTTCATGAAACTTTTAAAGCAAAATGAATGCGTTTCGTCTTCTTCTATTTTAAGTGATAAAGAAGGAAAACGGTTAGGCTTTTAAACCCGAGTTTCTTTATTCAGGTTAAAAAGCCCGTAATTCTCCTTAAGCTGCTAGTAGGCATAGACGGTAAGTTAAGGTAGCATAGGAGGAAGTTGCCGTAATAACTAAATTAGTATTAGCCGTAGGTGTTCCTAAGATAGAAATGGTATTAGTGGTTGAATCAAAGGTAGCAATACTGCTATCAACGGTCTTGCCTTTGTCATCACTCATTTTGAAAGTGATAGCCGAGGCATCAATAGGATCGGTGAGAGTCGAATCACCAACGGCTGAGAATGAATGAAGAACGATCTTATCGTTTACTTGTGGGGAATACATATCAGGCAAGGTGTTATTAAGGTTAGAAGAGAGAGAAGCCTTGAAACCCGTATAAGGAACGTATTCATCTAAGTTGGCGGATTTCTTGAAGGAGAGGTTGGAAACATAATTGCTACTGGCTTCATCATTCAGGCTCGCAACATAATCCCGATAAGCTGTTAAGTCAGAAACAAAGGATGAACCGAAGTTGATGGCATCATAGATGGAATAAACTTTCTCTGGCTTTGCAGTAGTGGAAGATACTTTACTTTTATCAATGATGGGTGAAGCCTTAATATCCGTGATTAGAGTATTCTTCAGAGTAGTAGCCTTAGCAATCTTATCTTGTTCAGCACTTGCCAGAACTAAACTGGTTTCTAGGTTAGTAAGGTAATCTTCTGTAAAAGCAATCTTGGTATAATCAATACTTAAGTAAGTGTATTTAACTGATTTTGTAGCTCCGCTTTCCGTAACTCCTTTGGTGTCAATAATGGAAAAACAGAAAGAATCAAAGGAACCATCATCCTTTAATTTGACAGTGAAACTAGCATCCGTTAAACGGGTTGGAAAGAGATTAGGAACAATAGTACTAGCCATAAACCAAGCAATAGAATCTTCGCCTAGTTTTTTCTTTAAAGCGGCTAAGGCTTTTTCTTTCAGAGAATCAATCATTGTCTGTAAGGTAGCCAAATGGTACTTGACGGCATGGATTCCAACACTTGGGTCTTCATCAAAGGTAAAGACCATATTAAGAAGAGTAGCCAAAGTCGCAAATCCATAGCTCTTGTATCCGCCATTTATTAAAGCAGTCATTTGTTCTTTGGAAATGAGGGTATTGGCACTGTCTTCTCCTGATTCAGAGGAAGTTATAAGCTTACTGACTTGAGTATAAATAAACGGAACGACACTATCGGCCATACTGAGTTTCTTTAAGAAACAGATTCCTTGATCATTCTTCCCATAGACATACAAGTAGCCGTCATTCAGGAAAGTGACTCCGAAAGCAGTGGCTGCAGTTAAACCCGTATCGGTAGTAATGTAAGATAAAATGATCTTAAGAAAACTGGCCGTGCTATTGATTTCGACATTGAAATCAATCTTCAATCCGGTTTTTTCATCTTTGATGATCGATAACTGATAAGGAAATAACATGGCTGATTCTTCCGGGTCAGCTCCAGTCGAAGGGTTATAGCAATAAGAGATGGTTCCTTTTAGGGCAATGCCATCATTGACTTGATAGCCTTTCATGGAGTCAACCATTCTGGCTATATAGTGAGGTGCAACAAAGAAACCGACTGAGGCACATGCCGGAGAGGATATGTCCGAACCAACAGCGTTAGCAGTGACAGTGACAAGACCGGCTTTCTTAGTTGTTACTAAGCCGTTCTCATCAACTCTGGCTAAATCCGGATCACTGCAGAAATAGGAAACTCTTTTATCCGGCCCATAAACGGTGGTCTTTAGTTGCAGGGTATTGCCGACTTCGACAAAATAATCACTAGATAGCTCAACTTTATAACTGCTTTTATCGGCTTCTTTTAAGAAAGTGGCACTGACAATGTAGTTTTTGGCTGCGACTGGTACAAAAGACAAAGAGGAAGTAACATCAGTTCCTTTTACAATCAAAGTGTCAAGATAATAGCTTTCATTAGGTCTGGCAGTAACAGTGATTTCCTGGTTAAGAGGAACACTTTGGCTTAAAGAAGAACCGTTGATTAAGATGGTACCGTTATTATTAGTAACTAATTCCACAACAGCTTGATTAGCTTCACCGGATGAAGAAAGAGAAGAACCGCAGGAAGAAAGCGAACCTATTCCTAAAGTAAAGGCAGCGGCAAGTGCCAGTATTCTGAAGATTCTGTTTTTCATAAGATTTTCCTTTCTTTCTTTTAATACCCAAATTTGGTTTCGGCAATGTTCTTATGAGTAAAAGTAGTAGGGTCCTCAGGCAAAGTAATGACTTTATAGCCGACTAAGTCGGGATCATAATAATTTAAATCAGTTCCCTTTAATCCACAGGATAAAACCATATGGTTATCATCATCAAAATAATCGACATCAAAGTCATTGCCGTGATTATGACCTGCAAAGGTTGCTATGACTCCCGCTTCCTTCATGACAGTATAGGCGCCGTTATTGACATAGCCATAACCGATGTTGTCTTTCTTTGCACCGAAGCCATCATATAACTTATCACTGTATCCTTGATAAGCATTGACATATTCACGTAATGGTATATGGAAGAAAGATAAACCGGCCGCGTTATTAGCCTGATCCTGATTGATTTTGGTTATATGCTGTAGCTGATCAAGATGAATGACATCCGCATCACTGTCTCCTTTGATGGAATCCATGGGTTCTGCGCTATTGCTGTCAACCATATAAAGACGGTATACCGTCTTATTATTACTGACTAGGTTAATGAAATAATTAGTTAATCCATAAAGATCGTCATTCTCATAGTCGACAAAGAGGGAGTTCTTAGCTGCCATGATTTTTCTATTGATGTAGAACTTATCTTTAATAAGAACACTAGGGTCATGGTTTCCGTTGGTATATGCCCATTTGATGTTGAAGGAATCAATGAAAGCAACAAAGGCATCCACCTGATCAATGGTTTCTCTTTCAAAGACATCACCGGTTAAGACAATCAAATCGGGATTGTTAGCATTTTCAATCATGGCTCTAAGGTGTGTGTATTCTTTTTCCTCATTGTAGTCATACGTATTAGTGGGATTTCCAAGATGAATATCAGTCAGCCAAAGAATCCTAAAGCCTTTCTTATAATCCATGCTGAGACCGTACTTCTTAGTAGTATCTTCCTCTTTAGAAGAACTGCTACTAGAAGAACTGGTATCGGAACTGATTTCTTCTTAACTCACAGAAGAAGCTTTATCGCTACAGCCAGAAACAAATAACGATAAAAACACTAAACCCAGCTTCAAAACAGTTTTTCCTTTTGTCATCATGAATCCTCTCTTTGCTTGGGGAAACTAGTTTACATTAAATTATAGCTAAAAAAAGGAAAGCCAAAAAAACGCTTTTCTTTTTTTACATATTTCAATATAGGCTGCCCAATAATTACTTCTTTTTCTTCAGAACACCGCTTTGATCAAGATAGTTAACAGTATCCGTAATAGTATCCTCTAAAGGCCTTGGACAATAACCTAATTCTTCTCTGGCTCTGATGCCGTTAAAGGTATTAGCATGCTTTAAAACCGATAATGCAAAAGACGTATATAAAGGTCTCTTCTTCCTGATTGAAAAATATATTTTTACAAAAGGAACCCCGATATGGGCAAGCCAAGCTCGGAAGACTATAACATGTCTTTTCGTATGGTAAGCTTCAGCTGTCTTCAAAAGAATATCCTTCAGTGAAATTTGCTGACCGGAAAGAATGTAAGAGGAAGAACAGTTCTCTTTGAATAAAGCTAAAAAAATTCCTTTGGCTAAGTCTCTGACATCGGCAATATCATATCCGCCTTTAATGACACCAGGAAGCTGATGATTCAAAAAGTCCTTCATCATCTGAACTACATGGTTATGTCCAGTATCATAAGGACCAATCAAAGCAGTTGGGAAGATAATGACGACATCCTGACCTGCTTTTCGGGCTTTCAGGCATTCTTGATTTGCCAACGATTTAGATAAGGCGTAACCACCGCTTTTAGGGTCTGTAGCATAGGGAGAATCTTCATCCACACATTTGTTTTCTGCTTTGAAGGAATCAACGGAAGAGATATAGATGGTTCTCCGGATGTGAAATTTTTGGCCGCGTTTGAGATATTTATAGTCCCGTTGACATTAGTTTGCATTAGCCTATCCGTCATCTTCCGATGCTGAATATCAATTAAAGAAGCAGTGTGTATAAGGTAAGCCTCTTGATTTTCCAATCCGGCAAAGAAAGCGGACAAGGAATCGGCATCAGCGACATTCCCATAGTAAAAAGACATCCCGCTATCTTTCACTAGCCATTCCGGGTCAGGTTTTTCTCCTTTGAAAAGAAGACCCCTGATTTGAAAGCCTTTGCCACTAAGCTCTTTGACTATGGCATGACCTAAATGACCGGCGATACCAGTTATCAATATTGTTTTACCCATTGAATCCTCTTTTTAAAATAAGCTTTATTAGGAAATAACAAAAGAAAGCAATCTAATTAAAATTTTGAAGCTTTACTTTCCTTTTTTATTTGCTTTGCATATTTCTTATCTTCTTTCTTATTTAGCAATGACTCATTATCAGGATAGTTGACAGGAAGGGGAATCTGATATTTTGTTAAGAGAAGATTTTGTTCATAATAATAATTCTTGAAGTGACGGAAGTAGTCTTTGGTGTTGCGGTTGATGTAATCGGCTTTGATGGATTCATCATTTTTGATTTTCTCGTAGTTAAATGGACCGTTGACTTTCCAGTTGTTCATGAAACCGAATTTGATAGCATTTTTGGGGCAGCAGTAGGTGCAATTCATGCACATAGCGCAAGAGGAATGAATTCTGATTTCGCCTTTTTTGCTCAAGTACATACTTTGAGTAGGGCATTTATTCATGCAAAGATGGCAATTCGTGCATTTCTTTTTATCAATCCTAACGAATAAGCAATTCAGTTTGGGAGCAACCCATTCAATACGTAAGAGAACTGAAAAGAAATTAAGGGCTATATTATAATGTAGCTTATCTTCTTCTTCGGCAGCCAATTTCTTGGCTAAGACATTGGTTAAAGCATCAAGATAGAGGTACATTTGTTTGGCTACCCCATCAGGATAACGGAACATGATGTTATAAGGCATGAGAAGGTGCTTTTCCATAATCAGGTCGTAACCTCTTCGCTTTAGTTTTGGCACAATATGGTGACTGGAAGAATCGTTCAGATGATAAGGCTCGCCGCTGACTTTGAAAATGAATGCCTTAGTTCTTTTAGATAGCTTTGGAAGTTTATTCACAAATTTAGCAAAAGCGCCGGGAACATTGAAAGCATGAATTGGATATCCAAAGCCTACTAAATCGTATCCTTCCGCACATGGAACCTCGGAATTAGGGGCCTGAAAAAGATAATTAGTTACTTCATAACCGTTTTCGGATAGATGTTTAGCTAGAAACTTGCTGGCTAAAGCGGTATTTCCGGTACCGGAAAAGACATAGAGAAGACATTTTTTCATGGCTTACTTGAATTCACCGTCCTTATAGCAACGCTTAACCATGACTTTGATGGATTCTTCTAAACCGCCTCGTCCTACATGCAATTCATTGTCGATCTTATCGATGACATCCGGCTCAACTACTAAGTCCTTAGACATGATGTCAGTCATTAATCTTCCATAGTCAAGGCCAGATTCAAGACCGGCTTTTTTATCTTTTCTTCCAACGGTCATCTTAGCACCCCAGGCACAGATTCTTCCGGAAGGGTTGATGATCTTTCTCTTCTTGCCCATGATTCCTATCATCATGTTATCAAGCATCCAGTTGAAGGTATGGTTTTCATCACCGATGGGATACCTTTCACCGTCTTTTCCATATTCCAAAGCACCGATAGCGGCTTCGCCGATATGCTGAACAGCAATCATGGTAGTGGAGCCTTTAGGGAAGAAAATAACTTTTTGTCCGTTGCAGAAACGGTCAAGGAGAGTTTCCTTCCATAGTGGCATTCTTTCGGGCATGGCACCGAATATATATGGAAGCTCAAGGATTACAACTTCCATATTCTTCTTTTGTTCTAACAATAAAGCAGCCTGTTCAACACGGGCTTTTATATAGGGATTGTGCTCAGCAAGTTTTAGCTCCGGATGAACTCTGTCAAAATAAGCAAAGTAGGAGTTGAAGATAACGGCTTTCTTAATGCCGGCTTTTTCAGCCGCACGGAAGCACTTGGCACAATAGTCGACTAAACGGACATGGAAGAATTCATAGGCTGGAGCTTTTGGAGTGACTCTGTCATCAGGGCCAATACTGTAAACCATGAAGTCATAGCCTGTCATGAGTTCAACTAATTCTTCTTCGGTGGCTGTGAAGACATTAGCGACTCTGACATGGACTTCTTTAGGGAACCAGCCATCAAGTTTGATGTCATCGATTCCTAAAGTAGTAACGTCATAGCCTTTCTTCAAAGCATCTAAAACCGTATAGTAACCTAAGAATCCCGTTCCTCCTAAGACTAATAATTTTTTCATACATTCGCATCCTTTTCTAAAAACTATTTTACACTAATCAAATAGGACAATGATACATAAAAATTTAGGTTTTGCCTATTTGCATTATTTTTATTCTAAACAGTTAAATGTAAAAACTAAATAGCAACTGCTTGATTGTTTTTTCCGTTGTCAGAATCATCCTTTGTTTTTTGCGCACGTTATGCATTTTTATATAACTTTGGCATTAATCTAAGCACCAATTAATAATAATTGGTTTCAAAAAAAAATATATTAGTCTCACTTACGGCTTTTTCTTTTTTTGAATACTTCAATGGTTTATAATTAACAACGGCAGGAAATCAACGACTTACTGCTACAAAGGTTATCTTTATTTAAATGATAACCTGATGTACCAAAGAAAGGAGACTTGTTTGATGGAAACCACAAAAGATGTCGAGATGATGTGCAAAGTCGTCAACGGTTGTGATGCGGGTGTTTCACCCATTCCGGAAGAAGGGCTTTGGATCAAGTCCAAGAACATTGAGGATATTTCTGGTTTATCCCATGGTATTGGCTGGTGTGCCCCTATGCAGGGTGCCTGCAAGCTTACTCTTAACGTCAAGAAGGGAATCATTCAGGAAGCTTTGGTTGAGACTATCGGCTGCTCCGGTATGACTCATTCAGCTGC
>JBAXZY010000046.1:0-11468 GCA_041670045.1 Bacilli bacterium
CTTTCATTTTTGAAAGCAAATTATGTTAAAAATTAATATAAATATCAAACTGCTTCTATTTTCATTTGATGTTGAGTAATGGCAGACGGTTGCCTTTTACTTCTAAGTTTAAAGCCAGGACTTCATTCTTGATTCTTGCCGTTTCTGTAATTATTTCCTGTTGAACGGCTAAGCTTTTATCTTGAAAGGCTTCTTTAATCGATAAATCATATTTATTTTTATTCTTGGTGTTAAGCTGCTTCCAGTTGATTCCTTTGAAATAGGTTAGAAGAGTAGCATCCGCTTTTATTCTTTCAGTGAATAACAATACTGCAATAATAGGATAACCAGAATAATGCTGCCAATAGGTAGCATTGTCATTAGAGGAATAAGAAGCTTCATTGTTTTTGATGACTGTATAAGTCTTACTGTAATCGGAAGAAGTAATTAAATACTTCGTAGTGCTTTCTTGTTTGACTCGATTGTCAGCAAGAGCACTTAGAGCTTCATATACTTTACTTATTGGTAAGTCTTTTACCATTAATTTTTCCTCTTTTGTTTTAAAAGCTGTCTTTATGATTATAATATCTATTGTTGAGGTGGAACATATGAATAACAACGAAACAAAAACTACGAATAATACTACTGAAGAGAATGATGTCTTACACAATGTCGACATCTACAAATGGTTGAAAGTAGTTCAGTCTGTCATACTAGTAGCATTAGGCATCATCTTTATTGTGACGGCTTATTTCAGTAATGATGGCTTCAGTGGCCAGGCTTTAGGCTATTCCATGGGTGTTGTCTTCTCCTGCTATGGCTTAATTAGTCTTATTGCCGGCTATCTACTGTATCGTTCTCCTTTCAGTCAAGAAGTCCTTTATGGAACTATCATGGTCTCTTTATCGATTGTGCTGTTCATTAAACCTAATCTGATAACGGAGATACTTTCTTATTTATTGATTGGCTTTATTTTTACTTTCTCAGTGATCTTGATTGTCTACGGCGTAGATAAATGTTTAGGAAGAGGTACTAAAAAGAACGTACCATCGGCTGTTTTATCTTTTGTCGGAGCTGCTTTATTGATTGCTTTAGGTATTGTCTATGCTTACTTCAATAACAATAATAATGCCGCTGTTCAGAAGTGGCTGACTATTATCATTGGTGTAACTTTAATCATTGTTGGTTTAACTAATGGCATAATGCTTTTAGTTAAGGTTAAGAATACGAAGAAAGTAATAAAAGAGACTGCTTTTCAGAATACCCCCAATGTCAATACAAGTGATGAAGTGCTTAACAAAGATGTGAAAATTGTTGACTATTCTGATCTTAAGAAGGCTGGTCGAAGTAAGAAAGTCCATAATAAGCAGAATGCTGAAGAACCTAAAAAAATTGAAGACACTCCAAGCAGTGAAGATCAAGGCAATGACACTTCAGAGCAAAAGTAATGACTTTCGCTAAAATTCTGTCTGCTGTTTATCATACTTATAATTACGACTCGGTTAAGTTAGCTAATAAGCTACATGTTTCCCTGAGTGAAGTAAAACAATGGGAATCGGGCGAGAAATATCCAAATTCGCATCAATTAGATGATTTTTCAGCCATGTTTGCTATTCCGTTAGCAACATTGAAAGTGTCATGTAAGTAAATATTTTTTTGAACAAATATGGTCTTTTTGATATAATGGGCTTACTGATTGCATTAAAATCTAAGAACAAATAGTTTTTTGACGTTCTGGGGGAAGCAAATGAGTCAAAAGAGGTGTCTTACAATTCAGGATTATAGCTGTTTAGGCCGCTGCTCTTTATCGGTTGCTATACCGACAATTTCAGCTTGTGGCATAGAGGCTGTCGGAATACCGACTGCGGTTTTATCGAACCATACCGCTTTTCCTGAATGGACTTACCAGGATTTGACTGATAAAATGCTGCCTACTGTGGAAAAATGGATGCCTTATAAGCATCATTTTGATGGCATCTACACTGGATATCTGGGTAATAATCAGATTCCGGTAGTGCTTGATATCATTGAGAAGCTTAGAGATCGGGCCACGACTGTTTTTGTGGATCCCGCTTTTGCTGATTCCGGTCGTATCTACCCAGGTTTTGATCAGTCCCATGTTTCAGCTATGAGAAAACTGATCACTAAAGCTGATATCATTCTGCCTAATTTGACTGAGGCCTGCTTCTTAGTCGGTGAAAGATATCCAGGCGATAACTTTGATGAACTTTTTGTGAACCGTCTTTTACAGGAGCTGGCTGCTTTAGGACCTAAGAAAATAATTATTACCGGTGTTTCCTTAAACCCCGGCAATGTTGGCTGTGTCTTCTTTGATTTACAGTCTACCAAGCGTTTTGGCAAATACGGATCAACCGCTTATCCGGAAAAGTTCCATGGCGGAGGAGACTTATTTGCTTCAGCTTTTGTTTCCTGCATGATCCTAGGTATACCGCTTGAACAGTCAATGAAGATTGCTCACAATTATGTTCATAGAGCTATGGGTGAAAGTGTCAAAGATAATGATAACGGTCTATATTATGGACCAGAATTTGAAAAAGCAATTCCGTCTTTGTATCGAGACTTATCATCCGGACTTAGAAAAGTCAATTCTGACGAAGACTGAAGAAATACTATCCAATAGTGTTGCATCAAAAAACCTCTGCCACTAGCAGAGGTTTTATTTTTTATTCGAATTTCAGGAGTGAATGAACATCGGGGTTGACGGATCCTTGGACCTGCAATGTTACTTTAGCTAACATACCGCCAAAGCGGGTTGCAGTCTCAAGATTTTTGTCCCGATTCAGTTGATGAACAATACCGGCAAAGAGAGCATCACCGGCACCGCTATCGTTAACGATGGAGGTAACCGGAACAATCGGAATTTCAACTATTCTCTTACTGTTTCCGCAGACAATCGGTTTGGAACCGTTGGAGATGACAACATTCTTGACACCGGCGTTGATGATATCAGCGGCAATATCATGAATATCTTTTTCTTCATTCATCAGGCATTTAGCTTCAAGATAGTTCATCTTCAGGAGGTAAATGTTGCTGAGGTGTTTACGGTAACGGACTATTTTCTCGGTGGAGACACCCTCGACTAAGAAGTTATGGGAGAAGAAAGAATCAAACAGCCAATCAATTACGGGTTCACTTAAGTTAGCGTCTAAAACAATATCGTGATGTTTGCGGATGGTTTCGTTATAGATGGCATAATCTTTGGAAGCTCTCGTATCCTGAATTCTGGAATCACAGACGGCAATATCCATTTCACCTTTATTGTCGTTGATGGCTAGGTAACTGGCAGTTGGACAATTTGGATCTTCGTATGCAAGAACCTTCACTTTTAAGGCTCGTAAGTCTCGTCTCAGCCTTTGACCGCCGGCATCGTTACCGATTGCCGTGATGAAGGTGACCTTATCATTGAGGTAAGCAAGATTTTCAGTAACGTTTCTTGCGACTCCGCCGAAAGAAATGTTAAGGTGACCGATGTTAGAGTCCTGTCTGATGAGTGGACTAAAAGAGGCGGCCGAATAATCGATGTTCGATCCCCCAATTACTAATATATCTTTCATTTCCATCTGCCCTCCAGCATTATCTTTATTCTACAACTTTTCCTTACTTATTTGTGCTGTCTGCAGAAAAATCAGGGGTCTCCTGAATTTTTTCAATATCAGAGAATTTAGCAACAATCGTGTTAGGACGCCCAAATAACGTAATTTGTAAAGAAACCTGAGCATTAGCAGCATCGACTGATTCAACAGTTCCTTCAGCATCGGCAAAGGTACCAGAAAGAATCTTGACATTGTCACCAGTTTTGTAATCAGAGTACATATCAGGATCATCAATATGCATTCTCTTTAAAACGGGTTCGATCTCTTCACGAGGAATCGGGAAAGGCTTAGCACCCTTACCGGATGATCCAGTAATACCAGAGACACCAGGAGTGTTACGAACAACAAACCAAGTTTCATCAGTCATGATCATTTCAACGAAGATATAACCAGGATAATAGTTCTTAGTCTTGAACTTAGGCAACATCTTGCCAGTCTTCTTATCCTTACCCATCTTCGGTTTACCATTCTCGTCTAAGACAGGATCTTCGTATTCAGCGCAGATGACACGGAAGATCTTATCTTCCATACCGAAAGATTTAGCTCTCTTCAGCAACATATCCTGTACCTGTTTCTCACGCATGGCAAAGGTGTTGATGACATACCAAGCCTTTTCAGGCTGTTCATCATCGTCATCATCTTTCTTTTCATCCGGGTTGACTTCACCAATCAAAGGATTGTATGAATGCTTATGGACTGGTAAAGCTTCTTCAACAGAAGTTGGCTTATCTGTCGGATTGAGAATCGGCTTTTCTTCTTCAGCAGTCTCAGTATTATCAACAGTAGAAGCTACAGTAGCTTCTTTCTTTTCTTCATCTTCAATCATTAGAATGTTCCTCCATTAATCCAATTGATGATCATAGCAGTGGCACCACTAGTAGCAGAACTTGAGCTGCTCTTCGGGAAGGCGGTCTCAAAGGCCTTCATGATCTGAATTGTCAGATAATCACATAAGGCAATAAATAAGGAAGCAAAGATGGTAATAAGAAGAACAATACCGACTGCTTTCCAAAGTGTCTTCTGATCAGGCCAGCGGATACGTCTAGCTTCTTCTCCGACGCCTTTGAAGTAACGAGTGAATTTGTTCATTTCTATTTTCCTTCCTTGTGTAAGGTATACTTCCCGCATTTAGGACAGAATTTGTTGACTTCCATTCTGGTTCCATCACCTTTTTTCTTGGTGGCGTTGTAGTTTCTTGATTCACATTCACTACAGACTAATACTACTTTTTCTCGCACGTTCAGCTACCTCACTTGTTCAAATAAAAACCCCTTTGAAAGGGGTGCTATAGATATTATATCTATATTACGTTTAAAAGCAAAGCCTAATTTATAGGGCTTAAAGAATCAAACCATATTTAGGGCAAAGAACTTAAAAGCTATAGCCAATTCCTTAATAATCGGATGCTGGAATTATCTTTATTAAAAAAACTGATTGATTAAACTACTGAAAAAAAGTGAAGATGATTCAATAATGTGCAACTATCAAACATTATTGAATGCAAAAACGTGTAATGACTTCACATTATTCAATCAAAATATCTGATTTATTTTTCAACAGGTAACTTATTCAATTCAGGTTTAATAGCTTTTTTCTGTTTCCTCAGCATTGAAATCAGAGGAATCAAAAGAATGCAGGTAGCTGTCAGCCAAGCTAAAGGATCAGCGGCACAGACAAAGTAGAAGGACGCGGAGGAGGCAGTATAGTCAATGGCTCCACCATTGACTAAAGCCGGCACATACAGGCAGATCAAGGAGCGAGCTAAGAGTTCACCGATACCAGCTAAGAAAGGAAACAAAGGCTTATTAAGTCCTTGGAGAGTGTTTCTAGCTATGAAGAGAATCATTAAGACAACTAGGCAAGGACAGGCTAGATATAAATATGAGTTTCCGTATCTTAAAGTTTCAGAATTGATTCTATCATTAGCTAAGAAGATATGCTGATAGGCACCATTGATGGTTAATAGTAACCCGGTAATCATTACTATAATCCAAGTGAAGAAACCAATGATGATTGAAGCTTTAAAACCTTTAGTTATTCTTTCGGAGTCCTTAGCACCGTTATTCTGTCCCATATAAGAAAGCATACCGGTTCCTAAGGCTGAGAAAGGAGACATTAAGATTCCATCTAATTTATTAGCAACACTATAGCCGACCTGGGCTGGTGTTCCAGCTATAAAGGCTGTTCCAGTAGGATCAGTGAAATCATATTTAACGATGGCGGCCTGCATGATGATGATACCAATTTGAAGAATTGAGAACTGGAATCCTAACGGTAACCCTAAACGGAGATGCTCTAGGATGAACTTCCAGGTGAAACTGAAATCGCCTTTACGGAATCTAAGTTGCTTATAGCGGACAAAGACGTAAATAGCACTGAAAATGGCAGCTAATAACTCCGAAAGCACAGTAGCAATGGCACTGCCGGCTACACCCCAGGATAAACCTAAGATGAACCAGGAATCTAAACCGATATTCAAAACCGTTGAGAAAACTAAGAACAAGAAGGGAGTGAAGGAATCACCAATGGCTCGTAAGACAGACACAATCTGGTTATAGGCCATCTGGGCAATGATGCCAAGACTGATGATGAAGACATAGGTATAGGCGGATTTATAGACCGCCTGCATTGAACTTCCTTCAGTGCTAGGTGAGATTCCAATGAAAGCCAATAACCAATTGATGCTAAGAATCATGACAATAGTCAGCACAACAGTAACAAAAGTAGATAAGCAAAGCTGTAAAAGAAAACTTCTTCTGGCTTCTTCTGGCTTCTTGGCTCCGATACGGTTAGAGATGACAACGCTGAAGCCGCAGGTACAGCCCCAGGAGAAGTTCAAGGCAATTGATACTATCGGAATAGCGTCATTGACACCCGCAATTTCTGAATCCGATAAGCTTTGTCCGACAATGATGGCATCGGTTAATGAATAAAGTTGCTGAAAGATCAAACTGAGAATAATCGGAATCATGAAAAGGGTGATATCTTTGTAGATATTGCCTTTTGTTAAGTCGATAGGATCAAATAGTTTTTTGAATTTTGCCAGTAAGGTCATAAATATGTTTTTCTTAAGCAAAGCTATTCTAGCTTCTTTTAATAAGAAAGATAGCTAAAAGGCATATTAATTTATGAAAGTGTTTTTAATTGTTGGAAGTGAGGGCTCTTTTGACTCCGTCATCCTGATATCTAGAAGTGATGGCCTTATGGATAAAGTAGATATAAGGCATTCCTAAGTTGGTTTCAACTAAGGAATCCTGTAAGAGAGTCATGAGTTCTCTGCCTAGATTGCTGTCATAGTTCTGACTTCTGATTCCGAAGACCAATAATAGGAATTCCCATAGGAACTGAGCCATAAAACCAATAATGAATAATCTGACAATTGGTATCTTCTTATCTTTATCCTTATTGAAGATATTCATTAAGATGACTATCAAGTATCCGACCACCATCAATAAACCCATTATTCCATGGTATTTATTGGTGCTCCTTGTAGTCATGAAACAAAGGATAGTAGGACAAAGATTATTAATGAAGTCAGCCATTAAAGGACAGCAGATCCACCAGATAACAATCAAAGATGAATATTCTAAGGCGTTCTTATCCTTGCTTAGCCATAACCAGATGAAAGCAAAATCTAAGATACCATAACTCATAGACATCCAGAATAGAATCAAACAGGTATCGAGATTACCAAGTAAGGAAGTAACCTCACTATTGTTGTAAAGATAGGAAAAGATCTCTCTTGATCCTGTCGCTAGATAGAAGATTCCATAATCAACTAACCAGTATAAAAGACCACCTGCCAAGGACCAGATGGCAGTGACTCGCTTTTTCTTAATGAATAGCAGTGTTACAAAGAAGATAACAAAAAGAGAGTCTAAGATAACATAGGCTAAAGAAAAGTTCCTAGTCGGTTGAACATAGTCAGCCAAGGAAACCATACTTAATTCTTTCATGCTTATATTCTAATCTTCCAGTATCCTAGAATGAAACAATAAATATTAGAATCAAATAAAAGATCAGAACAGACACAGAGGGATTTGAAATTTAATTCAGCGAAGAAAAGATAAGTAGATAAGCAAAAAGAAGAAAACAGAAATACTGGTACACAGACTGATGCTATACCAACAAACCACATTCTTTTTCTGAAATTGCTTTTAGATGATAAATACTTTTTACAAATAAAAAGCTGACACTATTCAGCAACAGCTTTTTAGTGTCAGCTTTGTTTTAAACTAGACTACTTAATGATATCCATTCCCATATACGGACGTAAGACATCCGGAACGGTGATGGTTCCATCTTCGTTCTGATAGTTTTCAACGACAGCGGCCACAGTTCTTCCGACAGCTAAGCCAGAGCCATTCAGCATATGAACGAATTCAGTCTTGGAATCCTTGGTTCTCTTGAAACGAATATTCATTCGGCGAGCCTGGTAATCGAGATCGTTGGAGCAGGATGAAATTTCCTTATAGTTCTTAGTAGTAGGAACCCACATTCCGTCTTTCTCTTCATAAGTATTATAAGAAGGAAGCCAGACTTCCAAGTCATAGCACTTAGTGGCAGAGAATCCTAAGTCACCGGTGGATAAGCAGACACGGCGATAAGGGAGCTTCAATAACTCCAAAATCTTTTCAGCTTCTCGGGTGATGGATTCAAGTTCAGTGAATGAATTCTCAGGAAGACAGTATTTGACTAGTTCAACCTTCTGGAACTGATGCTGACGGATGATGCCTCTAGTATCTCTTCCAGCGGCACCGGCTTCAGCTCTGAAACAGGATGAATAAGCACAGAACCATTTAGGAAGATCTTCGGCCTTTAAGATCTCGTCACGATAGTAGTTGGTGACCGGAACTTCAGCAGTCGGAATCATCCAGAAATCACCAGGAGTGGTGTTATAAGCCTGATCAGCAAATTTAGGAAGCTGACCAGAACCGGTCAAAGAATCGGTGTTGACCATAAAAGGAGGCAAGACTTCGGTGTATCCGGCTTTGACGTGGGTATCAAGCATGAAGGCAGCTAAGGCTCTTTCTAAATGAGCGAAAGCTCCTAAATAGAAAGTGAAACGGGTTCCGGAAACCTTGGCGGCACGGTCAAAATCAAAATAACCTAACTTAGTGCCTAAATCCCAGTGGGCCTGAGGCTTGAACTTGAAGACGGTGGGATCTCCGACGAACTTCTCAGGGCGGTTATAGGTATCATCAAGACCGATTGGCAGCGACTTATCAGGAACGTTAGGAGTCTTGAGCATCATCTGATGGATTTCTTCATCAATCTTGGTCTTTTCGGCATCTAATTTAGCGATTTCATCCTTATCAGTAGAAATCTTCTTCATTAAAGCGGCAGCCTCATCATCTTTGTGATTAGCTTTCAGCTTTCCGATTTCCTTAGACTGATTGTTTCTTTCGGCTTTTAAGGCATCACCCTTCATGATGAGATATTTTCTCTTCTCATCCAATTTAGGTAATTCTCTTAAATAAGAATAATCGCCGTTACGGGTATTGAGTCTCTTAATGACTTCTTCTAGATTATCAATGACATATTTGACATCAAGCATGTTATTTATCTCCTTTGGATAAAATTCTTTAGCTTCTAAAAATATAGTCTTTTATATTGTCTTTATCAAGCTGACTAATTAGACTTAGACAATCCTTATTACTAATTAAGATAGAATCACGGGCTCGCTCTTCAAGGCTTGCATCAAGGAATCATAAGCCTGCTGACTATGATTGATAGTCTTGATATTCATCACCGTCTCATAAAATTCTTTGAAATTCTTAGGAATCATGGCTGTTTTCTCATTGACTAAGGCCGGAAGAGAAATGCCATGATAGGAGATGATCGGTATATGGTTATAGATGGCATCGACAATGATATTAGGGAAAGCTAAGAATCTTTGGGTGAAAATCAAAGCATCAATATTCAACAGCATTGAGTGATAGAGTTCTTCAGGCATGGTCTCAAGATAACGGATATTATCGGCTTTCGTCAGTCTTTCCAAAGTCTTCAGAGTAACGAAGTTCCGATCATTGTGACCAAAGAAGAGGAATTCTTTGTCGGGTGAGACACCGCTGATGGATTCCATAGCGGAGAACTCGTCTTTGTCAGTGTATGATCCATAGGAGACGAACACGGATTTATCTTCCGGAATCTGATAGAAGGAACGGAAGGAGTTTCTTTCTTCTTCAGAGACAGGCTTGTCTTCTAAGAAGGTTGGCTGAACATGGAAGACGAAGATTGGCTGAGTGAAGCCTTTCTGAGTCAGGTAGTCGGCTTCCATTTTGGAGGGGACTAAGATCTGACTGGCCTTATGGTAGTAATTATAAGAAGCCTGTGACAGAAGGAAGGGGTCCGGATTCTTAGGTGCAATAGCCAAATCATCGATGTTGAAGCAACCAAGAAGAGTAATCGGTTTATCAGTTCTGATTTGGGAATAGCGGGCAAAAAGGTCCTCTCCAGAGCCGGCGATGATTTCGTCATAATCATCGTCAGCCTTGAAAGTGTATTGGTAACCCATTCTATCTAAGAAATGGGTCAGGTTCTCTTTGATCGTATAACTCAGAGTCTGAGTCAGCTTAAGAGGGTCAAAACACAGAAAGAACTTCTTCCTAGTCATAATTATTCTTCATCCGAAGATTTATCAGAACCGTCATCGGAATCATCATCATCGGACTTCTCAGCACGTTTCAGAAGTTCCTTCAAAGCCGGATCATCACTGTCAGAAGGGGCTTCTTCAGTTGTCTTAGATTCAACTTCCGGAGTGGTTGGGTTGGTAGCTTCGTATTCAGCCATTGAAGGCTCGATGCAGCAAGAACTGATTTCTTCCTTGCCACGGAGAGTAATGATCTTGACACCGATGGTGTTTCTAGAGCAGTTCTTGACTTGGGTCAAAGTGGTTCTGATTGTAGTGCCTTGATCAGTGATGATAATGATGTCTTCATCGCCTTTGACGGTCTTGATTGCAATCAAGCGGCCATTCTTTTCTTCGGACTTCATGGTGATGACACCCTTGCCGCCACGAGAGGTGATACGGTATTCAGTGCCGGCCGTGATCTTGCCAAAGCCGTTTGCGGATAAGGAGAAGATGCTGTTGCCTTCCATGGAAGTGACCACTCCGACGACCTTAGCATCAGTAGGCAAATCAATGCCTTTGACACCGGTAGCGGTTCGGCCCATGCAACGGACATCCCCTTCATTGAAGGAGCAGACCTTGCCTTCGCTGGAACCTAAGGAGACAATGGCTTGACCATTGGTGTGTTTGACATCCAGCAATTCATCGCCTTCACGTAAAGACATGGCAATCTTGCCATTGGAGTTGATGTTCTCAAAGTCACTGGCTAAACATCTCTTGACGACACCGAATTTACTGGCAAAGAAGAGGAAGGAATTTTCTGAGTAATCATCCATGGAGATGATGGAATTGATGCTTTCGCCATCCAAGAGCTTCAGGAAATTGACAATCGGGATACCTTTTGAAGTACGATTACCTTCCTGAATTTGGTAGCCACGGCAATGATAGACTCGTCCGGTATTTGTGAAGAAGAGTACATCGGTCTTGGTACGTGAGTGACGGAGAATCTTGACGGTATCATTGTCTTTGGTTTCCATGCCTTTGACACCGATTCCGCCTCGGTTCTGCATCTTGAATTCACTGGGATCGACTCTCTTGATATAACCGTTATCGGTAAGGATGATGAGAATCTCCTTGTTAGGAATGAGATCTTCATCTGATTCATCATAATCCACATCGGAGATTTCACTTCTTCTGGCATCCCCGTATTGCTTCTTGATCTGTTCAAGTTCAGTAACGAGCGTTGTCTGGAGGACACTGTGATCAGAAAGAATGAGATTGTACTTCTTGCAGTCTTCCACTAA
>JBAXZY010000047.1:0-11395 GCA_041670045.1 Bacilli bacterium
AGACCTTTAAGGGTTTCTTTGGCCATTTCGACTCTTTCATCTAAAGTGAAAGCATAGTGATCTTTTTTGGCCTGATTGTCAGCGACAATCAAAATGACCTTATCAAAGATTTTTCTAGCTCTGATAGCAACGTCTAAGTGACCATTGGTCAAGGGATCGAATGATCCTGGGTAGCAAGCTATTTTCATATGTTTTCCTTTCGATATAAGGCTACATGCTTTTCTCCGTAGCGGTATTCTTTCATCGTATATCCAGGTATTTCCTCATTGGGATAATCCTGTTCGGAAACAACTAAGGCGTCGGGATTCAACATTTTATGTTCTTCACAGTATTTGATGATGCTGGCATTGATTGTAAATCGATAGGGTGGGTCTAAAAAGAGAACATCAATCTTCAGATTTGTGTTTTTCTTTAAAAACACCCGGTAATCCATACAAGTAACGCAATAGGAAGAAGCATCTGGCTTAAGGGAGGTGATGTTCTCTTTCATTGTTAAAAATGTTTTGTGGTCCTTATCGTTGAAATAAACCATTTTCGCACCACGTGACAAGGCTTCTAATCCCATGGCACCACTGCCAGAGAATAAATCAACCACTGTATTTCCAAGACATTTATCCTTCATGGCTGAAAAAATAGCCTGACGGACTTTGTCCATGGTTGGACGTGTTACGTTTGTATCCGGAACTTTCAGGAAACGGCCTTTGTAGACTCCAGCTATTATTCTAATCATTTAGTTATGCAGTCCTTTACTAAGCTCATCATTTATAAGATTCAGAATCTTTTTAATTTTTTGGTAATTCTCTAAATATCTTTTCATCTTCTCATTAGCTAAGAGCTGATCGTTTAAGTCTTTAGCTTTGATTAAGAGATTCTCCTTGTCTTGTCCCTCACAGTCATTGGCCTGCTGATACAGCAGGTCTCTTTTGTGGGCTAAGGCAGAAAGAGATTCATCGTTTTGAATTTCTTTATCTAATTGAATGGTTTCCTGATAAAGAGAGGAATTTTTTAAGTCAGCTAGGAAGGCTAACTCTTCATTTTGAAAATCAATGTTATCCATGGTCTTAATTATAGCATTTATTGTTTTAATTCACGAGCAAGGGCTTTTCATAAAAACAAGTAAATTATTCTTCCTCTTCTTCTAAATCATGCTACAATAAACAAGATATATGAAATTATTTAAAATTTTTACCGACAAAGACCCAGTTTTAAGAGAAAAAGCCCAAGATGTTGTTTTTCCCTTGGATGCTGAGACAAAGAAGACTGGTTTAGAGATGGTTGATTACCTTAAACAGAGCCAGGATGATGATTTTGCTAAGGCTAATCATATTCGTTCAGGTGTTGGATTGGCCGCTCCTCAAATTGGTATCTCTAAGCGTTTCTACGCTATTTATTTTGAAGATGGCGACAAGAAGTACGAGTATTGTTTAGTTAATCCTCGTATTATTTCTTCTTCGGTGAAGAAAGCCTATCTTGTTTCCGGGGAAGGCTGTCTATCGGTGCCTGTTGATGTAAAAGGCTATGTTTATCGTTATTTTCGAGTAACTATCAAAGCTTTTGATATAGTTTCCAATAAAGAAGTCACTTTACGGCTGCAAGGTTATCCAGCAATGGTCTTCCAGCATGAATATGATCATTTAGATGGAATTCTTTATTATGATCGAATCGATAAGAAAGATCCTTTCCATGTCGATCCGGCAGCCACTCCGATTGAATAATAATGTTAGCGTTTTCTCTTTGTCTTTCTTGTTCTTTTTAGTCAGTTAACGTAAAATGTTTTTACCAAGAAACAGGTTATCTGTTTCAATTCGTTAAAAAACAGTTGCGGGTTTATCACAATTTTTGGTTATTAAGGAGCTTAATATATGTCTGATCTGAAACATACTCTTAGTTCTCCGGTGGAGATTTATGCTCTCGGTGGCTTAGGCGAAGTAGGTAAGAACCTTTACTGTGTGGAAAATGACAATTCCCTGTTGATCGTTGATTGCGGTGTCATGTTTCCTGACAGTAATATGCCTGGCATCGACTACATCATTCCTGATTTCACTCATTTAAAAGAAAATCAGGAGAAAATCAAAGCCTTAGTCATCACCCATGGTCATGAAGACCATATCGGTGGCATTCCTTTCTTACTTCAGCAAATCAACATTCCTGTCATCTATGCTCCTAAGATTGCTGCTGCCCTTATTCGTCATAAGCTGAAAGATGATAAGATCAATACCAACGTTAAAATCGTTGAATATGATGAGGATGATATCTTCCAAGCTGGTGACTTTAAGATGGAATTCTATCATGTCACCCATTCTATTCCTGATTCCTTTGGAATCTATATCACTACTCCTCAGGGAACCATTGTTGAATCTGGTGATTTCAAGATTGATTTGACGCCTGTTGACAAGGATTTTGATATTCCTAAACTGGTTCATTTTGGTGATCAGGGAATTGATTTGCTGATGGCTGATTCCACTAATGCTGAAAAAGAAGGCTACACCCCTTCTGAAAGAACCGTTATTCAAGGTATTCAGGATGTTTTCTCTGAAGCCAGTGGTCGACTTATTATTTCTACCTTCTCCTCCAATATTTGCCGTATTCAGCAGATTATTGAGACCTCAATGAAGTTTAAGAGAAAGATTATTGTCTTTGGCCGCAGTATGGAAAGCAATATTGAAGCTGCCAGAGAATTCGGATACATCAAGGTTCCTGATAGTTTTATCTGTGCCCCTGAGGATTTAAGACGTCTTCCACCGGAAGAAGTCTGTATTCTCTGCACGGGAACTCAAGGTGAACCGATGGCTGTCTTAAGCCGAATTGCTAGAGGAGATCATCGATTCATTCATGTTCTTCCTGGCGATACTATTGTGTTCTCATCCTCTGTCATTCCGGGCAATACGGCTAGTATCAATGCTGTCATTAATCAGCTCACTAGATTAGGAGCCTCGGTCATTACTAATTCTGTCTTAAGCAATTTGCATGCCTCCGGACACTCCTGCCGTCAGGAAATGCGTCTTTTCCAAAAGCTTTGCCGTCCTCATTACTTTATGCCTATCCATGGTGAATACCGAATGCTTAAACTTCATGCCGATATCGGTGTGGAATGTGGATTAGCTAAGGATCACACTTTTGTTTGTGAGAACGGAGATGTTCTTACAATGATCAACCACCAGGTCTCCCGTGGTGGAGAAGTTCAGGCTGATGCTATCTATATTGATGGCAAGAGCACAGTCTCAGTTTCCACTTCCGTTATGAAGGATCGTGGTACTTTGATCAATGAAGGTATGGTTGGCGTCTTCTTAATCATCGATACTCAAAACAGTCGCTTAGTTTCTTCACCAGTAGTTGAAAGCAAAGGCTTTATTTCTTCTAATAAGAAAGCTTTGCAGAAGAAAGCCAGTGAAGTCATTGGCATTGAAGTGGATCGTTTGATGAAATCAGGTAAGAAAGTTACTTATTCGGACATCAAGTCAACGGTTAAGACTGTTGCTGGACATTTCCTCTATCGTGAATCCCATCGTAATCCAATGGTCATACCGGTTATTCTTAATTACAATGAGAAGTCTCCTTCTAAAAAGGTACCGATTAATTATTAATGATCATCTTAGCTAGTCAGTCACCTCGTAGAAAAGAGATTCTTACGGAAATCTTAGGAGATATCCCCTTTGAGACGATTCCTTCTTCTTTTCAGGAAAGAAACATTCAGGAAAAGGATTGCCATAAGCTTTGCTTAGAAGAAGCCTTAGGCAAAGCCAATGTCTTAGCCAAAGAATATCCGACTGCTTATATCATTGCTTCCGATACGATGGTTTCCTATAAAGGACAGCAATTAGGTAAGCCTAAGGATGAAAAAGATGTTTATAGGATGTTGCGCCTCTTATCAGGCAATACTCACGAAATCATCACGGCTTATGTTATTCAGCAGGGAATGAACATTCTGAAGAAAAAGATCTGTACGGCTACCCTCTTTATTGAGAAGATGGCTGACATAGAGATTCAGGAATACTTGGATACTGGTTCACCTTTAGATAAAGCTGGAGCCTATGGTGTTCAAGATACCGACTTCATCAATAGTAAAATTGTCTCCGGTGACAAATACACCATCATGGGTCTTCCTAAGGATGATTTAGAAGCTGATTTGAAGGAACTGAAGATCATATAACAAAAAAAGCCTAGCAATTTGCTAGGCTCTTTTTTGTTTGTCTCTTTTTTGATTAATGAATCAAGACTCTCGTCAGGAATAACAGACATCCTAAGACGAAGCAGGCGGCTGTACTGACAGCCACGATGATCCACATAACACGAGTACTTTTTAATAATTTCATGCGATTTCCCCTCTTAATTATCTTAATTCTAGTTTATTGGTCTTCAATTATCAATGATTGTTTATTTGTTTTGTAGCGTTTTCACTTAGAAGTTTGCTGAATTCTTCACTGGCAGATCCAACTACGAACACCACTTTATTACCCATAAACATCGTATTTATCATTATTTTATTGATTTCGTCTTTCTTAACTAAAGAGTTGTCTTTGACTTGAACGGTAACTCTTGAACCTTGCTTTGAGATGGAAATGATATTGTCAGTACCGCCAAAATCGAGAGATAAGGCTGATGTTGATTCAACTACTTGCTTCGTTACGGCTTCATCAGCTTGCTTGATTCTTCTTTTCTTAGCGAAGAAGAAGCAAAGATAGACGATAGCTGCTGTCACTATGACGGTGGCAACGACAATTACGATGATCATCCATGTTTGCATATTCAGTCCTCGCTTTCTAAGACGGATTTACGGATTCTACGAATATTGCTGATTTCTTTTAGATGCATAATTGATACTTCCTTGTCTTTGGACATTGTAACATTGACTTGGGCTTCACTGTCTTTGCTGACAGGGATGCCATCAATGATATAAATTGATGGTCCTTCAACAGCGATAGCTAAGCTATTTTCAGCACTTAGTATTCCTTTGCTGATGGTATTTGGGAACAAACGGTTGAAGACTGGAGCAATGAAAGAATATTGATAGATAGAAGCATCACTGACCACAATTGGAGCCCCTAGGGAGCTTAAGTAACCAGTTGAGGAGATTGGAGTACCAACTACGATTCCGGAAGCCCTAGAAGAGGTTAAAGTCTGGTTATTGACCGCTAGATTGAATTCCGCTGTTCTTTCCGATTGAATGACCAAATCATTGATGGCATAGTAATCCTGACCATCAATATCGATTTCCATCAAAGGCAGTGTTTCGTAATTAGGTTCATTATGTAGGATATCACTGAGGAAGGCATCTATTTCTTCGATTGAATAATCAGAGAAGAAACCTAAATGACCTGAATTGATTAAGAGAAAATGACCGGTGAATTCATATTCGTGGCAGGCTTTTAGCAATGATCCGTCACCGCCAATCACAACTACTAAATCCGGATTGTCGTCATCTAAAGAAAATCCCTGATCCAAAAGTCCTTGGCAGAGAGTATCAATGTCACTGTCTTTGGCTTTCAACTGGCAGGTGAAAATGGCGAATGAACAAGGCTTCATGTGTTTATGTCTCTTTCTATTTCCTGATTTGTATTGTATCATATTAGGTACCTAAGGAGTGTCTTTTATGGCAAGCAATAATATAGAAATCGAGTCTAAAGTCTTACTTACTAAAAACGATTATGAAAAGATTCTGAACAAGCTGAACTTTGGTGCTAATTCCATTGTTCAGACTAACTATTATCTTGATTCTCAGGAGCGTGCCTTGAAGAAATATGACATGGTTTTACGTATTCGTGAATCAAATAAGAAATATGTTTTAACAATGAAGGCCCCATTAGCTGAAGGATTGTTGGAGAAAGATCAGAATCTTTCTCAGAAAGAAGCCGACAGCTTCATTGATCATAATGTCTTCCCTCGTGGAGATATTTCTGATTTCTTGGATATTCTTCATATTCCGACTGACAGTCTTAAGATCTTAGCCCATATGACTACCGAAAGAAAAGAAGTCGATTATCAGGGAACCACTATTGATATTTCTAAGAATTCCTATGGCGAAAAGGTTGATTATGAAGTGGAATGTGATTCTGATTCCGCTTTGAATTCGCAGAACACCTTAAGAAGCATCTGCCTTAATCTGGATATTGATTTCAAGCTCAATACTCTTTCTAAGGAAACCAGAGCCATTAATGCCGCTACTGCTAAGTAATCAAAAGTAAATTAAATGGGCACCGGAAGAAACTTCCGGTGCCCATTTTGTTTGCTGTTTTTCTACTACTTATTGCATTTATCTTCGCAGACTTCACTGATTGGTCGCTTATCTCCGAAACGATGAACACATTTCTTATAATCGGGGCAAACGCCAGGTTTGCAGCAGGAGGAGGCGATTGATTTGGCTTTCTCGAAGATTTCGATTTCATCCTGGTTATAGCCGACTTGAATTTTGCTGTCGTCAACAATGATAGGACGTTTCAGAATGGAGGGATTGGCTTTGATGAAGTTGCAAAGCTGACCTACTGACATGGAATTCAAATCAACATTTTGTTCCTTGAAGACGTTGCTGCGGGTGGAGATGATCTCATCAGTTCCATCCAAAGACTTGTTCAGCATTTCCTTCAATTCATTGACGCTGATTTCATGTTTCAGGATATTGATTTCCTGGAAAGGAATTTTTTCTTTTTCGAACCAAGCCTTGACTTTCCGGCAACTAGAACAACTAGGCGACGTGTAAATCTTGATCATTATTTGTTCTCCTTGTTAATATCAGTTGGTATTTCATCCTGGCCATGTTTTAGAGTCTGGAGAAATAATACGCCATAGAGGATAGCGGCTACTACTAAGAAAAAGATAGCTACTGAACATAAGGAATCGATGATGAGATGACACTGGAATAAATCAGTTGTATAGTAAGCATCGATAGCAAACGGCCCACCTATCAGTAACGCACCTAAAACAATATAGAAGATGAAAGTGGATACTTTGCCATACCATTTGGCACCGCCAAAGGTTTTGTTTCTTCTAGCTAAGACAATGTCGGCTACCATGAGACCTAATTCTTTGACGACAAAGATAGTGAACATGGTCCAGACGGAACCGAATTGCCAGAATTTGACACATAGAGCAGTAGCAACTGCAAACTGAAGCAGTTTATCAGCAATAGGATCAAGAATCTGACCCAGATGTGACTTTTCATTGAATTTACGGGCGATGAAACCGTCTAGGAAGTCAGTATAGGCGGCTACTACCATTACTCCGGTTGCTAAATACACATAGGCTTTATCATTTCCGTCAATGGAAAAAGGAATTAAATAAAAGCAGAGGAAAATGATAATCATGATGATTCGGGCATAGCAAAGAATGTTGGGTAAAAGGAAGACTTCATCTTTGCGGAAATATTTTTTTATGATAGCATTGAAATTACTTTTTTTGTCCATGGAGTGTACCTCCTTACCAAGTATTTATGATAACACCTAACCCCAATCATTAATAGGAATTATGCTAAAAACAGGTCAGGCTTTAATGATGGGTAATCAATCTTATAGAGGAGAAGACCTTGAGGTTCAGCCTTGAGTTTCTGATACTTCAGTTTCTTACCTGATAAAAGAGTCTTAATATCTTCAAGTCTTAGTTTATCATTTGCATGTCTAATACAGGCTCCGACCATGAATCTGACTTGATAGCGAAGGAAACTCTGGCCAGTAAAAGCTAAGATAGTCAGACCCTCTTTATCTATTAGGTGGCAATCATCAATAGTTAAAATTGTTTTCTCTTTTGAACTTTCAGGAGTAGCGAATTCTTTAAAATCATGTTCGCCTTTAAACAATAAAAGTGCTTCTTGAAGTTTATCTTCATTTAAAGGATGAATTGGAGTATAAGTGAATCGATTCAATAAAGGATTGGACTGTTTTTGATTCTGAATCAGATACAAATAAGTTTTATTGATACAGGAATAACGGGGAGAGAAAGAATCAGCGACTGTTTCCACACTTTTTATGAAGATATCATTGGAAAGATATCTTCTTAGATAATACTTCAGGTGCTCTAAAGTGATAGACCCATTAGGATCACTGAATGATAAGGCAAAGTCCAAGGCATTGACCTGACTATCAAGTCTTGAACCAATTGTTACTTTTATCGGTTGATTATAGATATTAGTTAGGGCCTCTTCAAAAACAGACTGGATTGTCAGTCCTTTCTTCTGCTTCTGAGTTCCGATGAAATTTTGACCTAAGAAAGCTATTCTAATCAGTATTTTCATGATAATATCGGTAAACTGACATTCAATAAAGCAAAAAGATCATATTGCTTAACTGCTAAAACAATCATACCGGCTAAGAACAAAGCAGATAGTATTACTCCGCAGGTATCTTTCAAGCTCCAGCGATAAGCACGGTATCTGGTTCTTTTAGCGTTAGGATCATAACCTCTGGCTTCCATAGCATCTGCTAATTCACCTGAAGTCATAAAGGCTGACATAAACAAAGGAATAATCAAAGAAACGATTGCTTTTATCTTATCTTTGAATTTTCCTTGCTTAAAGTCAACGCCTCTTGAAGCCTGAGCTTTCATGATTTTATCGGTTTCTTCAGCTAAAGTTGGTATGAATCTTAAAGCTAATGAAATAGCCATGGCAATCTTATGTATAGGGAAGCCAATGAACTTCAATGGATAGAACAGCCATTCTAAGGCACCAGTCATTTCCATTGGTTTAGTAGTTGAAGTAAAGACATTTGTCATCATCATAACCAGTATAAGTCTGACCAGAATATAGGAGACATTGATAATAGTCAGATAATAGACATTCAAAGATCCGATTGTGAAGGCAATATCTCCACTGGTTTTACCAGGTAGCAGGAGATTAAGAATCAGGATAAATAGCACCATCACCCATAAACCTTTAAGAGAACGGAATAATTGCAGGAAACTGACATGGCCGATTAAAGATATAATAAAAAGAATCAAAAAGATTCCGGCATATACTACTAGGTTCATATAGGCACTGCCATAGTTTAAAAAGACAGACACCATAAAGACAATCAAGCTGACCAGCTTAATTCGGCTGTCTAAACGGTGGATCACCGTATTAAAAGGTGAGTATTTACCAAGAGTGAGATTCATTTCTGCGCCTCATTTTTGACACGCATAATTTCTTTAGCAAGAGTTTCGGTATCTTTGATTCTAGCTAAATCAATATTAAAGCCTTTGCTTTTTAAAGATAAGGCAAAACTAAACACCTTTGGTGGAAGCAAAGAGGATTGCTTAATAAAATCATGATTTTGGAATAAAATCAAAGGCGTAGTATCTTTTATGATCTTTCCTTGATCCAAAACAATGGCACGGTTAGCATACTTCAGAACTACATCCATGTTATGAGTGGCTATGATAATAGAAGTACCGTTCTTATAAATGTCAGTAAGAAGATTCATCAGCATCTCTTCCCCGGCAGCATCTAATCCGACAGTCGGTTCATCTAAAACTAGGACATCCGGATTTAAGGCAATGATGCCCGCGATTGCTACTCTTCTTTTTTCGCCACCTGATAATTCGAAAGGTGAACGTTCATAATATGATTTATCTAAGCCGACTAAAGACAAAGCCCTTTTAGCTGATTGCAAAGCTTGGTCAGGTGTAGCTCCAAAATTCTTCGGACCATAAGAAACATCTTTAATGACTGTCTCTTCAAAGATCTGATATTCCGGGAATTGGAAAACTAAGCCGACTCTTTTGCGGAGAGACTTGATTTCTTTCAGCTTCTTCCTATGTTTCTTGGCCATCTTCCTCTTATCAACAACGTTTGTTTCCTGACCATGCTTTTTCTTGTATTCTAAAGTCATGTCGATGACATAGTCATTGACTGATACAATACCCGAGGTCGGTAAAAGCAAACCATTTAGATGCTGAATTAGAGTTGATTTTCCGGACCCGGTTTCCCCAATCAAGGCCGTAAAGCAATGGTCTTCAAAAATTAAATTGATATCGGAAAGAGCCATCCTTTGAGTAGGAAGACCTTCATCATAAATGTGATTGACGTTTTTTAAGGTTATCGGCATAGTTTGTTCAGCAACTCCTCATCCGAATTGATAGGACCTAAATCCCATCCTAATCCTTTTAGATCATTATTAAGTTTATTGGCAAAAGGAATATCTAAGCCGATACTCTTTAAAAGAGTATCATGGGTGAATACTTCCTTAGGGCTGCCATCTAAAACAATTTTGCCCCCATTCAAAGCAATCACTCGGTCGGAGTCATAGGCTTCATCGATTTCATGTGTGATATTCAAAACTGTTAAGTCCGGTTCTGTTTCCTTAGTATTCTTAATAAAATCACGGATACTCTTTTTGCCTTTAGGATCTAGCATGGCACCAGCTTCATCCATGATGAGAATCTTTGGCTTTCGGGCAATGACGCCAGCCAGAGCCACTCTTTGCTTCTGACCACCAGATAAAGAACTTGGTTCACTGTCTAAATAGTCAAGCATGCCTACTTGTTTAGCACATTCCCGGATAATGGCATCCATCTCATAAGAAGGGATATTGCTGTTTTCTAGTCCAAAGGCAATATCGTCTCTGACAGTGGCACCAATGAATTGACTATCCGGATTCTGAAAGACTAAGCCAATGTCTTTTCGTAAAAGGAGAGCATTAGCATCTGTCATTTTGACACCGAAAATAAAGATATCTCCGGAATTCTGAACTAGGATGCCATCAATCAGTTTAGCTAAAGTCGATTTTCCTGATACGTTATGTCCGATAACTGAGACATACTGACCTTTTTTGATATCAATAGAGATTTTGTTGATATTCAAAAGGTTCCGTTCATAACCAAAAACCAGCTTGTCTAAAGCAATGGCTGAATCATTCGGTATAGTTGAATCCCTTTTTAAGAGCTCGGCTTCTTTTTCTTTAGTTCTCATCTTTTCTAGTCTTTCGGTATTTGATGATTTGGTATATCCAATAAGCAATTAAGCTTCCTACGACAAGACTTGCCCAGACAACAGCAAAAATCCAGCTCTTGTCAGGAATGGAAGAGGAATTGACAATGGCATATAGAAGAGTCAGTACCAAGACCCCGCAAATGAATATGACTAAGGAAGCAATCAGGCATTTCTTCATCGGAAATGCTGAATGCTCAGGATTTCCTTTCTTCTTCATTTGGAATCCTTAAAACTGATTACCGGAAGCTTACCATGGTATTCAGTATATTTGATATTGACCATATCCAGCATTTTCCGGGCAGCTATTTCTTCATCCGTGTCATGGTATTTGTCGGATATATATATTATTTCTTTGATACCTGACTGAATAATAGCTTTTGTGCATTCATTGCAGGGGAATAAAGTCACATAGACAGTTGCACCATGTAAATCATGGTTGCTGTTTAAAATAGCATTCAGTTCAGCGTGGCAGACATATGGATATTTGGTATTAAGAAA
>JBAXZY010000048.1:0-11255 GCA_041670045.1 Bacilli bacterium
ACAATCGTAGAACCGGGTCGATAGTCTAAATAATAGGATCCTGACAAACCTATGATAGTAGCTAAAATTGAGGTTACTACTGAAATAATAAGAGTAGTCAAATAATTCTTTTTAAACTGAAGTGCTGTTGCAATAGGTAAAACAATCAAAGAAGAAACCACTAAGGATCCTATTGTTTTTGCTGATAAGGCAATTGTTAAAGCTAACAGCATGGACTGAACAAAATTAATCAGTCCGGTATTGATTCCTTGAACTTTAGCCTCTTCTTCATTATAAATAGTAGCGAAAATCTGTTTATGAAATAAAACATAGAAGAGAACATCTAAAACAAATATTGAAATTACTAAATACATTTCTAGATTATCAATCAAAAGGATAGACCCAAATAAATAACTATCAAAATTAGAAGCTTTAGTATAACTAGTCATGATACCCGCAATACCTATACCTGCTGAAAGAACAACAGCCACACCTAATTCCGAAAACTTAGAAAATTTCTTTCTGATAAGTTCTATTATTAAGATTGAAACAACGCAGCTGATTACCGAAGTAATCAAAGGATTGAGACCACAGGCAAGACCAATTGCTACACCTGCCAAAGAAGTATGAGCTAACGCATCACCGGTATTTGATAATCGCTTAAAAACAGCAGTCGAGCCCACTAAAGGGATAGTTATAGCTAGAAGAATCCCGACAATAAAAGCCATCCTCATGATACTAGATTGAAACATGTTTTTCACCTTCTTTGACATTAGTGACTGTTCCATTCTCTACTAGGAAGATATGGTCAGCGTTGGTTAAATCATCCATATGATGAGAAATAAAGATAACAGTTATCTTTTTCTCATCATGAAGAGAGTTGATCGTCTCAATCAGTTTCCCATGGCTTTTTTCATCTATGCCGGCATCCGGTTCATCAAGAACAATTACTGTTGGAGAAGAGACTAAGGCTTTAGCTATCTTAACTTTTTGCAGTTGACCGCCTGATAATTCTGAAACCAATTTATTACGTATCTCATAAATACCACATTCTTTTAAGACTTCACTTACTCTTTGCTGTTTGGACTTAAAGTCGAATATAAAAGGCTTATTAGTTGCCAAACCTAAAGAGACGACTTCCTGAACACTGGATGGAAAAGAAGAATCACTTAAAGACGTGGTCTGTGAGACATAAGAAACCCTTTTATCGGTTTTGATAATCTTGCCTGAAGTGGGTTTCAAGATTCCAAGAATCAAACGAATCAAAGTCGTCTTGCCGGCGCCATTGGATCCAATGACACCAACAAAAAGACCATCCTCGATTCTTAAGGAAACATCTTTTAATACCGGTTCATTCTTAAATGAAAACGACACCTTCTCTAATTCAATCATAGACTTCCTCCACAGGCTTTAGTTAATTTGCTGATGTTATCAACCATGACGGAAACATAATCCTCATATTCTAATTCATCTTCCGACAATCCTTCCAGAGGATTAAGCATTTCGACTTGGCAGCCAGTCTCAGCCGCTATTTTATCAGCAATGGCCGTAGATACTAATTCTTCAGTGAAGATGGTGGTAATCTGATATTCTTTGACATTACTGATTACGGCTTCTAAGGCTTTAGCAGTCGGTTCATCATCAGGAGAGATCCCATCAACATAGATCTGATCTAATCCATACTGAGAACAAAGATAGCCAAAGGCCGCATGGGAAACCACAATGTGCTTGTTAGTAAAGGTAGCGGTTGTCTTCTTAAATGAATCATTCAAGGAATTAAATAAGTAAGTGGCATCACTGAGATTGCTTTGATAATAGGAAGCATTAGTATTATCAATAGCTACAAGATAAGAAGTGATGTTCTCCATTTCCTTAATCGCATTAAGTGGATTAAGCCAAATATGTGGGTCGGTTATTCCATTAACAGTCTGAGTATCTATTCCTACACTGACCGTCTTGATTTTATCAGAAAACTTTGTTGGCAAAGAATCAACCCAGTTTTCAAGTCCTAAGCCATTGACAATGATCAAATCAGCCTGCTCCATACCTGTCACTTGCCTAGTGGTTAAAGAATAATCATGGGGTTCAGAACCGGCGGGAGTAAGATTGATTACTTCAGCCTTCTCTTTCGCAATTCTAGATACTAGATCATAGACCGGATAGAAAGAAGTATAAATAGTCAGTTTATCGGTATCAGTACTTGTGGATGATCCACAAGAAGATAGCAAAGTCATAGCGAGTATCAGCAACGACATTTTTTTATTCATTTTAAATGGTCCTGTATATGCAATTGCAAATCATTTGCATTAAGAATATAGTCACTTCAAAATTGAATTGCAAGAGAATTGTGATTAAAATAGAGCCATGAATAATTCAGAACCCATTGAGCTGAAGAAAACCAAAGGCCGGGAAAAGATTCTATTAGTCCTAAAAAAGAGTCAGTATCCTATGACTTGCGATGATATTTATAAAGAAGTCAGCCGCTCTGGTGTTAACCTTTCCACAGTTTACCGAGCTTTGAATGCCTTTGAAAAGAACGGTCTTGTTAAAAAAGAAATCGGTGAAGACAAGAAGAATGTCTTTTCATTGGTGACCGAAGATGATCATCATGTCTTAGTCTGCATCAAGTGCCATAGAAGAATTGAGCTTCCTGGCTGTCCTTATCATGACGCCAACGCAAAAATATCCAAGGCCACCGGTTATCAAATATTGGATCACAATACGGAAATCTACGGTATCTGCCCGGAATGCCAAAAGAAAAATAAGTAATATATTATTTTAAAGACACCAAAAAAGCCCAGATCGGATGATGTGGGCTTTTATTTGGCTTTGAACTACTTAGCCAAGAAGAGATGCTTGAAGAGTAAGACCCAGATAAGATCGACCCAGCCGGAGATGCAGGGGAGAATAACACCGAAGATGAGACCAAGAATGTTCTCAAGAGTGGGTTTCTCAATAACTGCAGTGACACGGACGATGATTTCTGTTACCCAGTTGACACCAGGAATAAGAAGTAAAAGGATCTGAATCAAACGAGACTGACTGTTAAACCATTTCATTTGTTTTGGTTCTCCTCTTTAATAAATATACACTTACAGAAAGGAAAATTAAAAAACTTTTAGATATTACTGAACTATTTGTTCATATTTCGCCTTATACGTAAAAAGAATAAGAATAAAATTTTATGGAAACAGATTCTTAATCGATATCAATCAGATCATATTGGTTAGTACCAAAGCCATGGTCTAAAGATGCCTCAATAGTACGAAGACCTTTACGGGATTCAATTCGTTCGACAAAATGATTTCGGCCTGGATCTTTAGAGCTATAGATTAAATCCACACAGGCCTGATCAATAGCAATCGGATCTGAAGAAGCGAGTATTCCGATGTCTTTCATACAAGGGTCTTCAGCAACTGAACAGCAATCACAATCCACGGATAGATTCTTCATGACATTGATGTAAACAGCCTTTCCGGCAAACAATTTTGCTACTGCACTAGCCGCATCAGCCATGCTTTCTAAAAAAGCAATCTGATCAGTAGCAAAGTAATCTCCGGTTGTCTTACCGGCACCATGAATATTCTTCTTACCGAATGAAGAAGCACAACCAATTGATAGCTGCTTTAAAGCTCCTCCAAATCCGCCCATTGGATGGCCTTTGAAATGAGATAAAACCAATAAGGAATTATAATTTAGAAGATCCTGTCCAATATAATCCTTCTTGATTCTCTTGCCGTTTGGAATATCAAGAACGTAATCAGGTCCAGTGGCATCCAATAGATCCACCAGAAAGTATTTGTTCCAGCCATGTTCTTTTAAGGTTTTAAGATGTTCTTCAGTGGTTTCTCTTCCACCTGGATAAGCGGTGTTGCATTCAACAATAGTTCCTTTGACATAATCAACCATTGGCTTAAAGAAATCAGGTTTCAGGTAATTCTGATTGCCAGGTTCTCCAGAATGGACTTTGACTGCTACTTTTTCTTTTAGATTAATACCGACTTTCTTATATAGAACCACTAAAGATTCCGGAGTAATCTTCTTTGTAAAATAAACCTTTGCTTTCATAAATTTAAATTCTTCTCCTGCTTAGTATTATAAGCTAAGGACTTTTTTCACGTTAGGTTTTAGCTTTCTTTATTTCGAAAATGTAATTAAAGATGTTCATATATTGCTTATTTGTGAACATTTTTGATTAATTCTATCCAGTAATTGATTGATTATCAATGTAGTAATCAAACTCACTATGATGACTAGGTCTTTGTTATACTATTCGTAGAAAATAAATGTCTTATGAAAGTATTAGCTATTGATATCGGAGCCACTAGCGGACGCATCATGACTGTCACCTATGAAAACAACCTTTTTTCTTATCAAGAAGAAGTCCGTTTCCCGACCGAAACTGTAAATCAAAACGGTGTCCTTTGTTGGAATATCCAAAAGCTTATCCATACCCTAACTGCTAGTATTTCAAAAATATTAGAAAAAGAAAAAGACATATCCTCTATTGGAATAGATACCTGGGGTGTTGATTATGGAGTCCTTAGTAAAGATGGTACCTTGCTATCACTTCCTAAATGTTACCGAAATGACTTCAGGGCTGGAAAAGAAAAAATCCTAAAGAAAATTTCTTTTGAAAAAATATATGAGATTACTGGAATTCAGGAGATGGATTTCAACACCATTTTCCAATTAACAAGTGAAAACAGAGATTGGTCACAGGTTGATAAGATGCTTTTAATTCCTGACTTAATTGCTTATTATCTGACCGGAAGTAAAAGAATGGAACTGACAAACGCCTCTACTACTTCCCTGTTTGATCGCAAAAAGATGATGATTTCTCCTATGCTTATCAAAGCATTGGGTTTACCTTCTTCAATTTTTGCACCTTTAATCAGGCCAGGAGAGATTTATGGTAATCTAAAGAAAGAATTCGTTCCTGCAAATTTCAGAAAAGATATTCCAGTGATTGCCGTCTGCACCCATGACACTGCCTCGGCAGTCTTAGGAACAAATGGATTTGATCATTTTGCTTACTTATCATCAGGAACCTGGTCTTTATTAGGAACTGAATTAAGCAATCCAATTATTAATCCCAATTCCTTGAAAGCTAATTTCACTAATGAAATAGGTTATAACAATACCATTCGTTTTTTAAAAAACACCATGGGTATGTTTTTAATCAATGAAGTCCGGAAAGATTACTCTAAAATGAACATAAGAATTACAACCAACGACTTGGTTCCTCTAATCAAACAAGCCGGGGCTGTCAATTCATATTTGGATGTCAATGATCCTTTATTCTCCTTACCCAATAATATGTTAGATAAAATCAAAAAATATCTTTTAAATACTAAACAAGAGGTCCCCAATACCCCTGCTGAAGTACTAAAAATGATTTACCAGTCTATGGCTCTCTCTTATTCTTCCTTAATTACTAATTTAGAAACATTGACCGGTTATCCAACACAGTCTTTGATTATCGTCGGCGGTGGCAATCAAGCACAAGTTCTCAACCAATATACCGCTAATTGCATCAATAAAACTGTGGTTACTGGTTCTTCAGAAGCAACGATATTAGGAAATGCCTTAGCTCAGTTTATTTCTTTGAAACAAATTCCTGATGTCAAAGCGGGAAGAGCAATCATCAATCATTCAATCAAAGAACAAACATATTTACCACAAGACAAGTTGCTATGGGATGAAATCAAGTTTAATTTTAAGAAGATTGTCAAAGATTAAAGGAGAAGACTATGAATCAAAAAATATTAGCTGAATACAAAGATGCTAAAAATCAATATGCTAAACTTGGAGTGGATACTGACAATGCCATCCAGGAATTAAGCAATATCCCGATTTCGATTCAATGCTGGCAAGGTGATGACATCCAAGGATTTATGTCCGCGGATTCTTTATCTGGTGGTATTCAAGTAACTGGTAATTATCCTGGCAAAGCTAGAAATATTTCTGAATTGCGTCAGGATTTAGAAGAAGTCATGAGACTAGTTCCCGGACAAAAGAGAGTCAATCTCCATGCCATCTACGCTGATTGCAAAAAGAAAAAAGACATTGATCAATTAGAGCCTGAAGATTTTAAGACTTGGGTTGACTGGGCTAAGAAAGAGCAGATTGGTTTAGACTTTAATCCTACCTGCTTTTCTCATCCAATGTACCAAAACAATTTCACTTTGTCTTCCCCTGACAAAAACGTGCGAGACTTTTGGATCAGACATTGCCGTGCCTCATTAAAGATTGGCGACTACTTTGGAAAAGAACTCCATAATCGCTGTGTCACCAATATCTGGATTCCGGATGGATTTAAAGATAATCCAATTGATCGTTATACCCCAAGAAAACGGTTGATGGATTCTCTTGATGAAATTCTCAAAGACTCCTATGACAAAAAGAACGAATTAGTCTCCGTTGAATCAAAATTCTTTGGCATCGGGGCTGAATCCTATACGACTGGAAGCAACGAATTCTATTTAGGCTATGCCATCAAAAATCAGATTGGCCTGACCTTAGATTCCGGTCATTTCCATCCTAATGAATTCATTTCCGATAAGATTTCTTCGGTTCTCCTTTATGTTCCTGAACTTCTTTTGCATGTCTCAAGACCAGTCAACTGGGATTCCGATCATGTTGTCATTCTTAATGATGAATTAGATGGGATTGCTCAATCTCTGATTAGAAATGATTTGATTAAGAGAACTCATATTGGTTTAGATTTCTTTGATGCCACTATCAATCGTATAGCAGCCTGGGTTATTGGTATCCGTTCTACCCAGAAAGCCCTCCTTAAAGCCTACCTTGAACCGACTGACGAACTTAAAAAGATGGAATATGGTTTTGATTATACGGATCGTTTAGCTTTAACAGAGGAACTAAAGAGTTATCCCTTTGCGGCTGTCTACAACTATTATTGTGAACTGAATAAAGTACCAGTAGGAATAGATTGGGTAGCTAAAACCAAAGACTATGAGAAGCAGATTCTTTCTAAAAGAGGTTAATATCACTATGCAAGATAAAATTTTAAGTTTACCAATTGTTGTTGAAGTCATTCGTATTGCCACCAATATGTATAATCTCGGCTATGATGAAAGAAATGGCGGTAACATCTCCGTTCTTCTTGAAGACAGTATCAAAGACTATCTGCCAAAAGAAAAAATCCGTTCCTTTTCCTTCGATTATGATGCCTCTTACCTAGCCGGACGCTACTTCTTAGTTACCGGAACCGGAAAGTTCTTTAGAAACGTTCAGTATTTTCCAAGTGAATGCTTAGGAATAATCCGTATCAATGAAAAAGGCAATGGAGCTGACTTGTATTGGGGATTTTCAAATGGTGGTGCTCCTACTAGTGAATTACCGACTCACCTTATGAATCATATTGAAAGACTTAAGAAAGATCCTAAACATCGTGTCGTCCTTCACTGCCATCCCACTCACACCTTGGCCATGACATATGTAATACCAGAAGATGAAGATGAAATTACAAGAACTCTTTGGAGAATGTCCACTGAATGTATCGTTGTCTTCCCTGAAGGAATCGGTTACTTGCCTTGGATGTTATGTGGTGGTAAAGAAATCGGTGAAGCAACAGCTAAGAAGATCAAAGACTACCGCTTGGTTATTTGGGGCATGCATGGCGTATTTGCCACTGGTGAAAGCATTGATGAAGCCTTTGGATTATTAGAGACAGTCGAAAAAGCAGCCACCATCTACTTCTTAGTCAAAGATAACATCAAACAGACCATTACCAATCAAGACTTAATAAAGTTAGCAAACGCCTTCAAAGCAAACTATAAGAAGATTCTTTAATTCAATATAAAGGCTCAAGCAAACATTCATTTGCATGAGCCTTTTTTTATGAACCAATTTTTCTTCCAATGAAAGGTACGTTCAAATATCTAAGCCTTTAAATAGCATCTTTATATACTCATAAACCAGTCAGAATAGAAATTAAGACTAATAGTAAGCTAATGGACTTAGCCTAGGGTGTTACGATCAATGCACATAACGAGAATAAAAAAAGTCAATCCGATTAAAGACTGACTCTTTTTTAGAATCAAACATCAACAAGAACAAATTAGTAGCTTTGAGATTGGAATTTCTTTCTCATGCCTTCAAAGACTTGCTTCAGTTTTTGATCCTCAAGGGCTTGCTTCTCAGCCTTTGCTTTTTCATTTTGAAGCAAATTATCTTCATATTTCTTCTCTTCAACTTCATAGTCAAGATGTTTAGCATTGCATTCTTCTTTAAGATTAAGCTTCCGCTGCATTTCTTTCTGACTAGCTTTCTCAGCTAAGGTCTTGGCTTTAAGGACTTGCTTATTTTCAAGAGCTTGCTTCTTCTCAGCCGCCTGCTTAGCCTTCAAAGCCTTGTTATCAAAGTACTTCTTTTCTTCAACTGTATAATCAAGACCTTTCTTCTGACATTTCTTCTTCAACTCTTCTAAATAAGCTTTTTCGGAATCTATTTCAGCCTGTGCCTGCTCTTTTTCGAGTCTGATGACAGGTTCAACATATTCAACTCCTTCTTTTTCAGCTTCGGCTTTCTGATCTTCTTTGATAGCTTCATGATCAAGCTTAGAGAATTTTTCGACCTTCATGAATAGGAGCAATAGTCCCATAACACCATAGCAGATTACTTCTCCACCTAAGAAGACCCACTCCATGGCACTTCTTACTCCGTTTGAGGCAAAGGATGCAGCACTAGAGGCATCATAACCGGTAGCTGATAATAATCCATTGATGATGCCGTTAGCTACACCATTCATGCCAATCATGATGGCACCATAGATGGTCATCGTCAAACCATCGCTTCTAAACCCATGAACAGCTTCATTGTGATCAAGAACATCAGCTAACAATGCTAAAGAAATATACATAGCCGGTGTGCTTCCAAAAGCTTTTAAGACAAATGAGGTAACTACTAAAGCGAAATTAGAAGGATCAATGAAACCAATCAAGCCACCTAAGACGGCTAATAAGCAACCATAGATGATGGTCTTTGATTTACCGATCTTATTAGATAAAGGCCATACAACCACCATACCTAAAGCAGTAGGAATGGCACCAATGATGGAAATAGTTCCCGAATACTGACCACCAGTAGCTACTGAATAACTGCCATCAGAACCTTTAAACCAAGCCTGGCAGAAGTATAACTGAGAGTTGTTTTTAAGCATTCCACCCAATTGATAGAGGAAAAAGAGAGCTACAATAATCCACCAGTATTTGTCTGTTAGGCAAGCCTTAGCCTGTTTCTTAGTTGATATCGGTTTCTTTTCTTCTTTAATCTGAGGCTTAGCTAAACTAAACGATTCTTCCGTTATTCTTTCACGGGTGAAATAATACTCAATCAGAATACCAATACCGGTCATTACAACTAGAGCAATTGTGAAAACCTGCCAGGCTTGGTATGAAGCCAAAGGATTAACAGAACCGGACCCAGTATCAACGAATAAGTAACCAATAAAGAAAGGAATAACCATGCTGGTTAAGCCAACAGCTGCTAGACCAGTAGCCATTGAAGCCGTACCTAACAAACCACGATGACTGGAATTTCTAGTAGAAAGATTAACTAAGGCTGAATGAGAAGTATAGTAGAAAGGATAAGCAATTGCATAATAAAGATTGTAGGCGATAGCAATCCAAATCAACATTCCTACCGATCCTTCATTCAATGTACCATCATTTGAAAAAGCAAAAGGATTAAAGAACATAGCTAAAATAGCAATAATAATTAAAGGAAAAGCGATTAAAAGCAAAGGACGGGCTTTACCTGCCTTAGTCTTGCCTCGATCCATCAGCTTTCCGACTAAAATATTGCCAATGACAATAGCTATGACTGATAGCAACGGCAACAGAATCGAAAAAGTTGTAGCCCAATCCGTTAATTTAAGAATATCAGTGTAGTATTTATTGAGATAGGTATTTAAAACAGCGTTAGAAAACAAAGCTAAGGTCGGCCCTAAAAAATAGCCTAAACCAGCTTCCGGAAAAATCTTCACATTAGCCGATTTGACTTTGGTGCTTAATATTGAGCTATCAAAAGGGCTTTTCTTTTTAGTTATTTCTTCAGACATTTCAATTTCCTCCAATTGATTTAACGGATATCACAAGCAAAGGTGTATTTACCAGATAGAACTTCCCTAGAAGAATTATCCGGAAGAGTAAGAAGACATTTCGTATTCATCGGAACTTCCAACTGGATTTCAAAGTGCTTGTCTTTAATAGTCCAAGAAGAAGAAATCCTTCCATAAGGAACAGTAGTAGTAATCTGACAGGAAGTAATTCCTCCTCCTAGGATAGGCTTGATTTTGAAAACTTTGTAGCCAGCATCGAGCGGTTCAAGTCCACCGATTCTTTGATACAGGAATTGACCCACTGATCCGGAAGCGTAATGATTAAAGGAAATCATATTTCCGGTACCATCTTTTGAGGGTCGACAAGTACCGTCTGGTAACATGCCATCGAATTTTTCCCAGATAGTTGTGCCACCGGCTTTGACATTGTAAAGCCAAGAAGGAGATTCAGTATTAAGAAGCATCTTATAAGCGACATCCGAATAGCCATTATCGGCAAGAACAAAGAGAATAAAAGGAGTTCCAGGAAAACCTGTACCTATCCGATAATGATTCTTTTCAATCAAACTAACTAATTGATGAAGGGCTTCTTCTTTTTCTTTGGCATTGAACATATCAAAAGCCAAAGGAAGAACATATCCAGTCTGGAATTGCTCTTTCTTTAATCTTCCTTCTCCATCAGTAAAGACACTAACATAGCTTGAAGCTACTTTCTTGGACAAAAGAGAGTACTTCTTCTCATCCTCGGTTTTGTTCAAAATCTTCGCAATCTTAGAAAGCAGAAGACTAGTTCTTCTTAAAGAGGCAGTAGCGGTATAACAGCTTCTCTTCTGCCAAGACGCCATTTTATCAACATCTGGCGCCACCCAATCTCCAAAATGTAGCATGGCCGGAGTATGCCAAATATAGCGGTATTTTCCAACACCCCAAATGTTAGCCCAGAACTTGCAGGCATTAACATATTTCTTCATAGTAGGATACATATATTCTAGGATGTCTTCATCACCATACTGAATATACAATTCATAAGGGACAGTCAAACAGGCATCTCCCCAGAAATCCACGGCCATTTTTGGCATTGTAGCCGGGAACTTGTAACCATGAGCGGGAACGGTATTTGGTATGCCGCCTGTTTTCAATTGCTCAGCCTTAACATCCTTCAGCCACTTGATTAAGAAACGTCTTAAAT
>JBAXZY010000049.1:0-11107 GCA_041670045.1 Bacilli bacterium
TAGCAAAGCAGAAGAAAAACTGATTTTTTGTTCATAGAAATAATTGCATAAAACCTAATTTTATAAGAAAATAATCATTACAAAGCAAAAAGGAACCTGTTTATGGAAGTTAAAGAAAAAAATTGTTTTACTGTCTCATTGCGGTAGCGGTGATTTTCGGTGTCTGCCAACTATCTTACTGCATCATGAAAATCATCATTGATTCCACAGCTTGGTACAGCATTTTTTTGCTTAGAAGCAGTGGGCGTAATTGCTTTTGCTCTGATGTCTTTAAGAGCCTATTCCGATAAGGGATTTGCTTATCCAGCTGATGAAGCCTTTGCTTCCTTGCTGATTGGCATAGCCACAATGATTCTTTGTATTCTGATCTATAATGCCGGTATCTTAGCTCTTGGCGGATCAACTAATAAGCTGAAGTCAACCGGCTATATTATTACCTGCGGCTATTTCATTGGTTCAGCCATTATCACTCACTCCACCAGTTTCTCCAATATGTTCAAGCGAAGATTCGTTGCTATTGTTTCTTGTATTATGGTGGCCTTATGTATTGTTGATAATGTGTTCTTAGTCGTAAACTGGGTTAATAATGCTGCTACTGCTTCTACTTGGGTTTCTGTTTTTGGTTTATTGACTTCGCTTTGCTCTCTGGCTATGTTTGCTTTACTGCCTTTTGCAGCTATCTACAACTTTCCTGGAAATGAGAAGGCAATCGATAAGAGAGATGCCTGATCAGACCATTATAAAGTCATGGATAAATAAGGGATTTTTGTATCCTTTTTATTGCTCTATTTAGTTTCAGATAGTACAATATAACCACCATCGTGACTGGGTTCGTCGAATCGGGTCAGGGCCGGAAGGCAGCAGCCATAAGATTGAATTCAGTGTGCGGTGGCTTTTTAATTCCATGAATAAAGAAGAACTGAAGATTTATCTAGAAAAGCTCTATCAAAAAGCTTGCTCTCTCAAAAGTGAGGGTGAGATACCAGTAGTGGCTGGATTAGTTCTTTCAGATGGCACTTTCATTCTTAAAGGGAATGAAGTCGAAAAGGACAACAATCCTTTAAGCCATGCTGAGATAAACGTCATCAAAGAAGGACTGAAGATAAGTAAGAACCGATACTTAAAAGATGCCACCATGATTGTGACCTTAGAGCCCTGTCTTATGTGTTTAGGGGCTATCTTAAAAACAAGAATCAAAGCTCTTTATTATATAGTTGATGATCCTCAATACGGAGGATTATCGCATTACCATGCCTTTGTCGATGATGTCTTACAGGTATCACAGATTCAAGATAGTCGCTTCAATAATCTGTTAAATGACTGTTTTAATAAGTTAAGGAAAAGATAAAACTAGATTACTTCTACTTGATTTTTATAGACTTTAGAGTGGACATGAGGGATAGGAAATACCATAAGAGTGAAACCGACATTGGATAGCCAGCAACGCAATTGTTTATCCTTCTGTTTTTATATTTGCTTTTTTAATCTACAACCGATTAATTTGGCAAAGACTATATGTTTCTTCATAAAAATCACTGAAATTCTTTATTACTTTTGTCTCAGCATTCCTCTTCTTATGATAAAATCTAGCAGTATGTCATACTTAATTCATTCATTTAGTTTCATCAACAGAAGTAAATTCCTGAGTTTTCTCTAGCGGGCTTACCTTTTTCGTATTCGATAAAATCAATCTATAAAGGAGAAAACATAAATATATGGATTACATGATTGAAAGACTTAAGGCGATGAAAACTCGTCTTACTGATATTGATAAGATCTTAAGTGAAGGTACAGCTGATGTCGATACAATGACTGCTCTATCAAAAGAGAGAGCCACTTTAGATGAACCAGTCGCTATGTATAACGACTTAGTTAAGATGGAAGATGATAAGAATGATTCGGAAGAATTGATGAAAGATCCTGATTCTGACATGAAGGCTTTAGGAAAAACGGAATTCGATGATTTAGTCAAGCAGATTGAGCAGAAGAGAAAAGATATTCAAATGGCTTTATTGCCTAAGGATATCAATGATGACAAGAACATCATCATGGAAATCAGAGGAGCAGCAGGCGGAGATGAAGCAAATATCTTTGCCGGTGATCTCTTTAGAATGTACTCCCACTATGCCGATGAAAAAGGCTGGAAAATCCAGATTCTTGATTCCTCTCCGACACCATTAGGTGGCTTTTCTTTGATTTCCTTTAAAATCAAAGGCAAAGGCGTCTATTCTCGCTTAAAGTTTGAAAGCGGAGCACATCGTGTTCAGAGAGTCCCAGTCACCGAAGCCAATGGTCGAATTCAGACTTCAACTGCAACCGTTCTCGTTATGCCGGAAGTTCAGCATGTCGATATTGTAATCAACCCTGCTGATTTGCAGATTGATACTTATCATTCTTCAGGTGCAGGCGGACAGAACGTCAATAAGACTGAAAGCGCAGTCCGTGTTACTCATATTCCTTCTGGAATCGTGGTCTCCTGCCAAATCGAAAGAGATCAGTTAGCCAACAAGGAAACTTGTATGGAAATGCTGAAGGCTAAACTTCAGGCTAAGCATGATTCCGAATTAGAAGAGAAGATCGGCGGTGAAAGAAGACTGAAGTTAGGAACAGGTGAAAGAAACGAAAGAATCCGTACCTACAACTATCCTCAGAACCGTGTAACTGATCACCGTATTGGCTGGTCGAGTCTTAATCTACCTAAAGTCATGAATGGTGATTTAGATGAACTGATTAGTGCCTTAATTGAAGCTAACCAAAAAGATTTGCTTCAGGAAGAGACTAAAAAGTTAGAAGAAATGGCTACTGCGTCAGCCACTAAGTAATGACTGCTAATGATGCTTTTCGTCTCTATTCCCAGAATAAAATACCTTTAGCCGACATCAAGACTGTTTTTGATGGTGTCTTTTCTATCCCCTTTGATTCTTTAGGAATCAAAGGGGATGTAATAATTCCTGATTCTTTAATCTTATCTACTCTTTCTAAATTACGAAACGGATATCCAGCCGTCTATTTAGTTGGTTTTGACACTATTCAGGGTCTTCGCTTCTTTTTAAGTGAAGATACTTTGATACCACGAATAGAAACAATTGAATTCATCTATGATTACTTAGCAAACAACTTTAATTTAAATGGTAAGAAGGTGTTAGACTTGTGTACTGGATCCGGATTCATTGCCTTGAGTGTTAAAAAGCTTTTCCCGCAAGCAATAGTTACCGGAAGCGATATTTCAATCAAAGCATTAGCTGAGGCTAGGAAATCCAAAGAATACAATCAATTGGATGTTTCCTTAATCCAAAGCGATTATTTTTCTAAGCTTGCTGAAAAATATGATGTCATTATTTGCAATCCTCCTTACATTGAAGAAAACAGCAAAGATGTTTGTGCTCCTTTTGAACCTTCTCTTGCTCTCTTTTCTGGTATTGATGGCATGGATTCTTATCGAACTATTTTTAAGGACTTATATAAACATCTAAATTCTAAAGGAATGGCTTTCTTTGAATTAGAAGCCAGCAATGCAATTAAGACGGATTCTTTATTCCATTCCTTCTATCCAAAAAACTTCAGACAAAATTATTAAAAGACTTAGAAGGTAAAAACCGTTATCTGCAGATTGAAGAAATCAATCATCAGGAGTAGCTCCTGTCCACGCTCTTCCTTCAGTGATCATTGTAATCAATAAAGACACACATAAGAATGAAATACAGACAATCAGCAAAGTCGGTTTCACATTAGCATCACTTGAGACGATGATTGCCGCCACTTCAAATAATGCACAGTTATAGTAAAACATATATTTGAAATCACGTGGAAACATCAAAGAAGCTATGAATAAAATAGGTAATAGAACCACTCCCATAATCAATGGATAATAAATTTCAGTGGTAATTAAGGTCGTCTTACTTGCTATAGTAAAGAAATAGAAGCAAGCCACATACAAATACATTAATAAAGACAATCCTCTGGTAAAGCGGGATAGTTTTACTCTTTTCCCAAATTTCATGACCTTCTTTTGACGGGAAGAAGGTATATTCTCAACCTCTTTTTCAATTTCTTTATTTGTTTCTTTACCATTCAAAAAATCAAAGAAAGAATCAGCGTTAGTATCTTCCTTAAACTCACTTTTATATCTTCTTTTCTTCAAAAGATAAACAATATAGAAAACTATATTAATGATTAAAGCAATAATGCAATAGGTTATTTCCGTATAGAAGATGGCGTCAGTTCTAATTGAACTTAAGTCAACAGCACTGACGTTAATAAAACGATCAGAATAGATACATAAAATACAGGCTGTTACTAAGAAATAATACCAGGATACCCGTACCGGTCGGTAAAGAGTAATCAATCCATTGCCGACAAGATCGGCAATCAATAAGAGACACGGTAAGACAATGGCGGAATTGGAATTATAGTCGTCAATATAATAAAGAATATAACTAGGAAGGAATAAAAAGGAAGTCATGGATATAAAAACCAGGATGCGATTAGCAACATCAACCCGCGATAAGTATTTTAAGAATCCAACCAGTTTTTCTTTCATTGCTTAGATTATAGATGATATTCTGAAATTTTCACCCCCTAAAGCAAGGAAAACAATGACAAAGAGGTTTCTGCTTCTGTTTTCTTTCAACTAGTTCTTTTCGATTATTAAAATACCTCTAAGAAATAAATATCTAAGTCCTAAAAATAACCTTTCTTGTTGTATAATGTACCTAGAAGAAATACCGAGGAACTAATAGTGGCTTACCAAGCTTTTTACAATAAGTATCGTCCCCAGACTTTTGAGGAAGTAGTCGGACAAAACGCGATTGTAACTACCCTGAAGAATTCAATTCAGGAAGATAAAATCGCCCATGCTTATCTTTTCTGTGGTCCTAGAGGAACCGGAAAGACAACAATGGCCCGTCTTTTTGCTAAAGCTTTGGATTGCAAAGAAGGCTTAGGAAAACAATGCAACAAATGCGAGTCCTGCCTAGCCATTCAAAAAGGGGAGCATCCGGATGTCATTGAAATCGATGCTGCTTCAAATTCCACAGTGGATTCTGTAAGACAGCTGATTGATAACGTCTCTTACCAGCCAATTATGTCCCGTTATAAGGTCTATATCATCGACGAGGTCCATAATATGTCTAACTCCGCCTTTAATGCCTTACTGAAGACCTTAGAGGAACCACCCTCATTTGTTGTCTTTATTTTAGCTACTACCGAACCTCAGAAGATCATTCCGACAATTCTTTCCCGTGTCCAGCGATTCGACTTTTCTAAAGTCAAGGATACTGACTTGATCAGCAATATGGAGCGTGTCCTTAAGAATGAGAAGATTGAATATGAACCCGAAGCCTTACAGCTTATTGCTTCTTTATCAGACGGCGGGGTCCGTGATTCTCTTTCATTATTGGATCAGCTTGTCTCTTATTCAGGAACAAAAGTAACTGCCAATGATGTCGACAATCTCTTTGGCCTGTTAAGCAAGAAAGATGAATTGCAGTTAATCAATGATATTGAGGACAAGAAAACTGATGTGGTCTTATCAACAGTCAAAGAAAAATATGAAAAAGGAATGGATATTCTTCGTTTCCATCAGGACCTAATCAGCATCTACAAAGACTTGTTGGTTTTCAAAACCACTAAAGATGCTTCGTTATTAGAGAAACTTACTAAAGAAGAAGCTGTTAGCAACACTATTCCCCTGACTTCCTTAGAAATCAACGTCAATAAACTGATTGCCTCTAAACGTGATTACCGGAATGCGGAAGACTTATTATCGCATTTGGAATTATCCTTATTGAGTCTAATGACCACCATCCAGACACCAGTTATGGTTCCTTCTAAAACTACCGTTTCTTTTAATAAACCCACCAATAGTATTCAACATAAATCAAATGAGAAAATCTTAGCCAGTCAACCAGTGATTATCACTTCAATGGCTAAAAAAGAAGATGCAAAAAAAGAAGATGAAACTTTAAAAGACAATCTTGGATATACGATTGACGAAGTTGTAAATCTCATGAAGAGAGCTAGTAAAGAGGATCGAGTCACCGTAGCCCATAAATGGGAGGAGATAAGTGCTGATTTTTCATCCAATAAAGACTATGAAGCAAGAGCCTTATATGGAATGAAGGCTCGTCTAGTCGCTGACAACATAATTCTAGTTACCAGCAAATATTTGGCCGAAGTCGCAAAGATTAATAAGAAAGCTAACCAGCCGACTTTGAAATCAATATGCAAAGATGCTTTCGGAAAAGAATTCTATATCTTACCTATTGAAGAAAGTGAATTCAACGACGCCTATTCAAAATACAAAGTATCCGATAAGAAAGAATCCCATGATCCTAACATCGATTTTGGTGAGAAGAAAAGTGTTTCTGCCTCCACTGACTTTTTTAACAATTTGGTTCATAGCAAAGATTAAAGGAGAAAACTTATGAACGAAAACGATGATCAAAACCTGAAGAAGGCCAAAGACGCTGAAACCTATTTAATGCTCCAACAAAAAGCCAAAGATTATCAGGACAAGCTAAATGCTCTCCAGAACAAAGAATATCAGGGACGTGTCTTCGGTGTCAGCATTTCCATGAAGGGATCCTATGAAGTCTTCAATGTCACCATTGATCAGTCGTTCTATGAAACGGCTGGCAAGGAGCAGATTGAGAAAGCCTTCTTAACCTGTCTCAGCAATCTTCATAAAGCCGTTGAATCTGATCAGAATACTTTACGGGATGAATTGCAGAGCACGATTACTCAATTTCAGAAAGATAACATGAATAATGGAACCAATTAAGACGATTGAAGATCTGATAGCCTGTTATAAGCTGCTTCCAGGAGTCGGCTATAAGACAGCTGAAAGACTAGCCTATGCGACCATGGAATTGACTGAAGAACAGCGTAACAGTTTTATTGCCTCTTTCACGGACTGCAATACCAAAGTCAAGAAGTGTCCTTTGTGTGGCACCTACTTTGATGATGTCTGCCCTATCTGCTCTGACCCCAAAAGAGATAAGACCCAATTATTAGTGGTCTCTGACAGTAAAGACATTCTCTCTATTGAGAAAACCAAAGGCTACAACGGATTGTATTTTTCTTTGAAGGGGACTTTGTCTCCTTTAAAAAACCGTAATCCCGATGATATTGGTCTTCCTCTATTAAAGAAAAGAGTCGAAGAAGATAAAATCAAGGAATTGATTCTAGCCTTGCCGACTGATTTGGAGGGTGAAACCACCAGTCTCTACATCGCCAACATGTATAAAAAGAATCCGAATGTAAAGGTCAGCCGATTGGCTTACGGAATACCAGTAGGAACGGACTTAGAATATCTGGATAATCTGACAATTGCTCAGTCAATCAAAGGACGCACATCTTATAGCAAGGAGGATGATAAGAATCATGACTAAGAAAAAGGGTATCTTTATTACTTTCGAAGGCTGCGATGGCTGTGGCAAAACCACAGTCATTTCCTTGGTTTCTAAAAGATTGGAGGAACTGAAGGTTCCATTTTTAGTAACTAGAGAACCAGGAGGATCAAAAATCGCGGAACAGATTCGCAATATCATTCTCGATAAAAAGAATACCGAAGAAGATCCCCGTACCGAAGCTCTTTTATATGCCGCCAGCCGCAGACAGCATCTGGTGGATGTTGTCTTACCGGCTTTGAATAAGGGAGAATTAGTTCTTTCTGACCGCTACATTGACTCTTCCTTAGCTTATCAGGGATATGCTAGAAACATCGGAATCGAAGAAGTAAAATCCATCAATGATTTTGCTATTGACGGATTGATGCCTGATTTCACTTTCTTTTTAGATCTGACTCCGGAAGAAGGGCTGAAGAGAATTCAGTCCAGAAAACGTGACTCCGATCGTCTGGACGCTGAAAAATTAGCTTTCCATAAACGTGTATACGAAGGATACCAAATTATCATCAAGAATGACCCAAAACGTTTTATCATGATTGATGCTAGACAGACTCCGGAAGAAGAAACTGAAGAGATAGTATCCGCCATCTTAAAGGCTATTAAATAGGTTTGATGAATAAAGAAACTCTTTTAACATCAGAGCCAAGACTGGCTCAACTGTTTCAAAACTCAAAACAGAATCATCGCTTAGCTAACGCTTATCTTCTCTATGGTCCTAGAAATGCTCCTCTTAAGGAGACGGCTTTGTTTTTGGCAAAATCGGTTAACTGCTCTGACTCCTTATTGGCTTGTGACAAATGTCTTAGCTGCCAAAAATTCAATGATGGCATCCGACCTGATTTTGTCATTATTGATGGGAGTGATGAAACCATTCAAAAAGAAGACATTCAGAATCTGATTGACCGGTTTTCGATGTCAGCGTTAGAAAAAGGCCATAATCTTGTTTACGTCATCAATGAGATTGAAAGCATTACCGATAAAGCTTCTAATGCCTTGCTGAAGTTCTTAGAGGAACCTAAGGAAGGTCAAATTGCCTTTCTTACCACTCATAACCTTACTAAAGTCCTACCTACCATCCGTTCCAGAAGCATTACCTTCAGAATTGATCCGATTAATCCAGGTCAGCTGTTTACTTCGCTGATTGATTTGGAATACGGAGAAGGAAAAAAGAAAGTCAAGTTATCAGAAGGTGAAGCTTTTGTCTTAAGTCGGCTTTGCCCAAGTAAAGAAGATGCTTCATATCTTTTAACAGTTGATGATTCCTTCCAGACTGGTTATGAAGTGGCCGAAGCATTCCTAAATGACTTAGCTACTGATCTTAAATCAGCTTCTTTCACTCTTTTACGTCAAAACAGCCTGATAAAAGACCCTAAGTGTTATAATTGGTTATATCTGACCATTGATCTCATCTTCACCTGTGCCTTAGTCAATGATATCAGTGACAATAATCCCTTTAAAGAAGTCATCCATGCTTATCAAAAGAATCTGGATGCCATCCAAAGAGGGGAAAACATCATCAAGAAAGCCATTGCCTTGAAACAGCTTAATCTGAATCCTACTTTAATATCAGCTGAACTGTTCACCGCCTTGGATGAGGAGAAATAAAATGACAAATCTATTAGGAGTACCCTTTGAATTCGCTGGCATGCATTATTATCAGACTAATAAAGATGTTGACCTTGGCACTTTAGTAGTCTGTTCCACTGAGCATGGCACTTACTTAGGAAGAGTCGCCAAGCTTCGTAAAGCCACCGATGAAGAAATGGCCAAGCCTGACTTCAATAATGCTTTCCCATTTATTGACCGAGTAGCTACTTTCCAAGATCAGTCTTTTGAAGAAGAATCAAAAAACCGCGAAAGTGAAATTACTAGAACCACTCAGGCTCAGGCAGATAAGCTGCAGCTGAGCATGAAGATTTCTAATTCTTATTTGGCTATAGATGAAGACAAAGTATTAATTACTTTTACTTCCGAAGGCCGTGTCGATTTCCGGGAATTAGTTAGAATCCTGAATGGTGTCTTCCATTTGAAGATTGAATTAAGACAGATTGGTCCTCGTGATCATGCCCGTTTAGTTGGTGGCATCGGTCCTTGCGGATTGCCGCTTTGCTGCACTACTTTCTTATCAGCTTTTGACGGTATTTCCATTGCCATGGCTAAGAATCAGTTACTGGCTATCAATATTCCTAAGCTTTCCGGTCAATGCGGAAAACTGATGTGCTGTCTAAAGTTCGAAGATAAGGCTTATGCTGAACTGAGACCTCTCTTCCCCAAGATGGGAGAGAAGTTTACCTATAAGAACTCCAATTTCACCGTCACTGGCTTAAATGTCTTGACTGATACCATCACCGCCTATAACGGTGATGCCTATGAAAACTTCACCCGCGAAGAATTCCAACGTGTAAAGAGTGGTTTAACTAAAACCAACCCGGCCACTGTTGTTGCTCCTAAAGACATCAACTCTGGTGTTGATCTCTCCGGTAATGGCATCAAAGATACCAATAGCCGTCTAGATCAGATCAAAAAGAGTGAAGAAAGACATCAGGCCGAAAACAAAGCCAGCATCAACCGCAACAACAACAACAACCGTAACGGCAATAATCATAATAACTACCATAGCAACAGCAATAACAATAATAACGGCAACAGAAGTTTTGGCAATAACAACAATAACCGTCATTCCGGTTATCAGTCTAATCGAAACAATAACTATCATTCTTCCAACAATTACCACAACAATAACAACACGGCTCCTAAGAAAGAAAGTGGATTCATACCCGTCAACCAGATTGCTGATAAGTCAGTTCTGACAGTCAAAGGTCCCGTCAAAGATGATAAGAAATAGTCCTTCATTAGATGACAAAGGACCATTAGTTGCCTTAGTTACTACTCCTATCGGAAATATCAAAGACATTACTTTACGGGCTTTGGAGTATTTGAAGAGTGCGGACATCATCGCCTGTGAAGATACCCGCAATACCGGTCTTCTTCTTTCCCAGTATCAGATCAAGCCCAAAAAATTGGTTCCCTTATATGCTCAGACTGAGCTTAAGAATGCTAAATCCCTTCTCGAATTGGTAAAAAAGAACAACTATAAATTAGCCTATTGCTCCGATGCCGGAATGCCTGGCATCTCCGATCCCGGTGCTCTATTAGTTCAGGCTGCTTATGAGATGTCAATCAAAGTCACCGTCCTTCCAGGAGCCACTGCCTCCTTGTCCGCTTTAGTCATCAGCGGAATTGATTCGGCGGACTTCTCATTCTATGGCTTTCTGCCGACTAAATCCGGAACCATCAAATCCTTCTTGGAACCACTGAAAGAAAGAAAAGAAACCCTGATATTTTATGAATCTCCCAAGAGAGTCAATAAAACACTGAAACTTATGAAGGATGTCTTTGGCCCTGATAGACAGGCTTCCTTAGTCAGAGAACTGACTAAGATCCACGAAGAAGTCATCAAAGGCACCCTGGAAGAATTGGCCTTGCTTCCTGATGGCATCAAAGGTGAATGTGTTATTATCATTAAAGGCTTTGAAGGGAAAACGGAAGAATACAGTGAAAAAGACATCGTTAAATTGTTAAAAATCGGTCTAAAGTCTGGTAAGCAACTTAATTCCTTGTCCAAAGAAATTGCTGAGTCTACTGGTCTCCATAAGAAAGATATCTACAATCTAGGACTGAAGATTAAATAAGTAAAA
>JBAXZY010000050.1:0-11021 GCA_041670045.1 Bacilli bacterium
CCACGAATATTCAGATCCTGCATAGCAATCTTATAGCCGCTTCCTAATTCCGTGAAATCCTTTAAGGCCTTTAGTCTCTTTCTAGCATCATCGGTCATCTTATGAGCATCCCTAAAGAAGAAATAGGCATATGCTAAACGGTCACTTCTGCCGACTCTTCCTTTAATCTGATACAACTGGGAAAGGCCGAAATGATCCGCATTCTCAACAATGATGGTATTGACGTTAGGAATATCAAGCCCGGATTCGATGATTGAAGTGCAGACAAGCACATCAATCTGACAGTCGTAGAACGCATTCATTGTGTCCTCAATCTCATCTTCACTCATTCGGGCATGGCAAACACCGATTCGATACTGAGGGAATTTTTTCTTCAGCCAATCGGCGGTCTCATAAATGCTCTTGATATCGTTATGAAGATAATAGACCTGACCATGACGGCTTAGTTCTTTATCAATTACTTCTACAATAAGATCTTTATCCATCTTAGCAACATAAGTCTTAACCGGCATTCTATTGATAGGTGCTTCTTCCAGCAAGGACAAAGAACGGACATTCAATAAAGACATCTGCATCGTTCGAGGAATAGGAGTAGCAGTCAAAGTCAGGCAATCCACATTCTTGGATTTCTCTTTTATCTTTTCCTTATGAGTAACACCAAACTTTTGTTCCTCATCCACAATCAAAAGGCCAAGATCTTTGAACTTAATGCTGTCTGATAGAAGGCGATGGGTTCCAATAATCAAATCCATCTTGCCGTCTTTGATCAGTTTAATGTTCTTATCCTGTTCAGCCTGTGGAACAAAACGGTTAAAGACACAGATGTGAATTCCAAAATCATGGAATCTCTGACTGGCGACTTTAAAATGCTGCATTGAAAGAATAGTAGTCGGACACAGGAAAGCTACCTGCTTATGAGCAAGGATTGCTTTAAAAGCAGCATAGAAAGCAATTTCAGTCTTACCAAAGCCGACATCACCGGCTAATAGCCTATCCATCGGGGTAGATGATTCCATATCCTTCTTCACATCTTCAATCACTTTCAGTTGTGACTGAGTATGAGGATAAGGGAAGGCTTTAAGGAAGGTTTTCTCAAGTTCTGGTTCAGCTGGGAAAGCAAAACCGGGACGTGTCTTTCTTTCCGCATAGATTGCTAAAAGCTGATCGGCTAAATAAGAAATCTTAGAACGTATTCTCGATTTCTTCCTAGCCCAGGTTGAACCACCTAGTTTATCTAAAGATGGGGCATAACCCTCACGGGAGGAGTATTTTCGGATTAAACGGTACTGATTCAGTGGCAAAAAGAAAAGAGCTTCATCAGCATATTGAATTTTTAAATATTCCAATCCTTTTAAAGTAGCCACACCTAAATATCTTCCAACACCATTGACTTCATGAACGACATAATCGCCAACTTCTAAGTCTTCATATTTGCGAATGATCTTAGCTTCCTTGTAGCGGGAGAGGAACCTCGATCTTTGATTAGAAACGCCATAGATTTCCTTAGCGGATAGATAAACATGTTTTTCTTCTGGTATCTCAAATCCATGGGTCAGTCTACCTTCATACAGCATCAAATCAGAATGAAGCGGATAAAGAGTATGAGGTATCTCTTTCTCCTGAAGATAGTTCACATAATTAGTTAAATTAGGTTCAGGAAGAGCAATTCTGATTTTGAATCCTTCCTGAAGATATTGCTTAATCATTAAATCCGATTCAGCATAAGAAATAGATTTATAACTGTTTTCTCGGATGACAAAAGCATTCTTTTCTTCATAGGAGGCTTCATTGAAAGAAGAAATATTGGGATTGGTATTAAGATAAACCGCTTCTCCTTGTAAGGAGCAATTGGTATTAATACATTTAGTGAAATAATCAGCTTCTTTTTTGTGGCATAACTGCATTTCTTCTTCAACATCTTTAGGGGCATAGACATATTTATCATACCCTCTAAGATAATCAATCAATGATGTTTCTTCTTCTTCAAACAATGGGAAAAATCTTTGATCGATGTCAGAAAGGAAAAGGCTTCTAGCCTTCTGTTTGATTTCTTCACTTCTTTCAGCTAAGTCATCGTAAGCCAACCGATCAACAATTTGATTTCTGATGACCGTCAAAGAGTCATCAATTTTCTTTTCACCTTTTATTTCTTCATCGTTAGTCAGAAGACGCAATGAGGCCGGATGAATAATGACATCCTTAATATGTTCAAAGGATAATTCATCATTTACTTTGAAGAAACGGATATCGTCCACTTCATCGCCAAAGAATTCAATACGGAAAGGATAATTATAAGAAGCATCATAGATATCTAAAATTCCGCCTCTTAAAGAAAACTGGCTGGCTTTACTGACACGATCGACAGCCAAATAACCTAAAGACTCCAATTTATTAACCAGGTCCTTTAAAATCAGCATGTCGCCGTTTTTAATCTTCAGTAAGTGGCTTAAGTATCTTTCTTTAGGCATAATATCCAACATAACGGAAGAGGAATGGGCAACTAAAATGGAGGGCTTATTCGAGAAGATTGAGGCCATAGCCAGTAATCGTTCATCACTCATTTCCGGAGAAACGCCGATTGTCGAAGAGCGGAAGATTTCATCATAAGGAAACATATAGGCTTCATCATCACTTAGGTAATCACCTAAGCATTGATTGAAAGCCTCAGCTTCATAAATAGTAGGAAAAAGGAAAAACATTTTTCGAGGCACTTCATGAAAAGAAAGGGCAGTCAAAATAGCTAGAGCCTCAGGAGAAGAGACTGAGACGTTCTTTGAATCAGCTAGCCTCTGATATTGTGGATTCTCTAAGAGATAAGAGAACAGAGAAAGTTTACCAAAACTTGCCATCCGTTTTACTTCGCTAATGGCTTATAAGCATTATAGATATTCATTGCTTTTTCAAATGAATTCTTTAAAGAATACTCAACGGCTTCAGCAGCTTTTGAAATACCATCTTTCCACGCTTTATAAACATCTGGATCTTTAGGAGCTGATAAAACAAAGTCAGGAGCACTGTAAGTTGGACGACCTATTCCAATACGGACACGTTTGAAATCTTCAGTGCCTAACACTGAAATAATACTCTTTAGTCCATTATGTCCGCCAGCTGATCCCTTCAGTTTAAGTTTTAAATAACCAGGCTCTAAATCCATATCATCGACAATCACAATGATGTCCTCAACTGCGATTTTATAGAAATTAACCGCCTGAATCAAAGCATTGCCGCTAAGATTAACGTAAGTGTTTGGCTTCATCAAAAGAATGTCTTCATCAAAAGCTTTTCCTTTGCCTACGAATGAATCGAATTGATTCTTGCCAATGGTAATATTGAAATCATCGGCTAATAAATCAACTGCCTGAAATCCTGAGTTGTGTCTAGTATCCAAATAAAGATCACCGAAGTTACCAATACCTAATACCAATTTCATCTTAATTAAGTGTCCTTAAAAAGTCTAACATCTGCTGTAAGGCTCTACCTCGATGAGAAATACTGTCTTTTTCACTAGGAGTTGACCTACCAAATGTCTTCTTTAATTCATAGGAATAGAAAATAGGATCATATCCAAAGCCATAAGGAGCATTTTCATCATACGTCTTAGTAATCTCACCATCAGTTCTTCCGACAACAGTCTTTTCTATTTTTTTAGCCGAATCAATATAAACCATTGCATCAAAATAAGAAGCTTTCCGATCTCTATCATTTTCAAGCATCCTAATGAGGGCTTGGCATTTGTCAGGATAAGGCTGACCTTCCATAAAACGGGCCGAATGGACTCCTGGGAATCCTCCAAAAGCCTCTATTGAAAGACCAGAATCATCGGCTAAAACAGGATAGGAGCATTTAGAAGCAATGTCTCTAGCTTTAATCAAAGCATTGCCTTCGAAAGTAGTTTCGGTTTCAATAGCAGTGATTTCAAGATTCAAGTCTTTAAGAGTCAGTAAATCAATGTCTAGAGGAGCCAGCATTTCTTTGACTTCTTTGACTTTGTTCTTATTAGAAGTGGCAAATACAATAGTTCTTTTCATAGCTTCTCTATTCTACCAAAAAGAAAGACTGAGGGGGCTAAAACAAATATGTTTTATGGTTAGAAAAAAACGTCCTAGAAGTAATCAAGATTCAAAAAACAAATATGCTATTCACTTGTCCTTCCTATGAGATCTTTTAATTCAAATGATTTATATACACTTGATTGGTTATTTTTCGTTTTCCCCAAACTTAATATAGTAAAATAGAATCTATTAGAGGAAACCATAATGGATAAAAAAGAAAAACAGTTAAGCAGCAAAGAAATCTACAAAGGAAAAATATTGGATTTATGGGTAGATGATGTTCTCTGCCCTAATGGCCACCAATCAAAAAGAGAAGTCATCCGTCATTGCAAAGCATCAGCTATCCTGGCTTTTGATCAAAACGGGAAAGTAATTCTTGAGGATCAGTACCGTTATCCTTATGACAAAATCATTAAAGAGATACCGGCTGGAAAATGTGACAGTCCAGAGGAAGATCCTAAAGTCACTGCCATAAGAGAATTAAAAGAAGAAACCGGATTTACGGCCAATAACATGGAATACTTAGGATGTCTGTATCCAAGCTGTGCCTATACCGATGAAATCATCTATATCTATATGGCAACTGGTTTAGTAGCCGGAGACCAGAAACTTGATCAGGATGAGACCCTTGATTATTACAAAGTATCCTTTAACAAGTTGCTGGAGATGATCAGTGCCGGAGAAATTCAGGATGCTAAAACCTTAGCAGCTGTCAGTTTCTATCTAACTAAATATAAGAAAATTAAGTAGTCTACTTCTTAGTCTTAAATGAGTAATCAGAATACTTAGGATTATCAATCACAACATCCGTTTTTTCATCCAAACAATCAAGAATGACCTTTTTTGGATTGTACACCGATAAAGGAAGACGTTTTAAGGAACCGGAAACAGCGCTTTTCTCAAACGCCCGATCCGTGTCGCCTAAAAAGGTGCAGTCAACAAATTTCATATTAGTTGATGAAACAAAAGGCTGAGTGCCACTAAAAGTACAATTAATAAAAGTGAGATCTTGGCTATACCAAGCTACATATTCGCCTTTAATAAAAGAATTCTTAACTACAATATTATGTGAATGCCAAAAAGCATCTTTAGTATCTAAAGTACTGTTGTCTATTTCAATATCGCTGCAATGCTGAAACGAATACTTGCCCTTCATTCTTAGGTTGTTGATTTTGCCATGATGGCATTCTAGGAATGGATAGTAGCTTTCCAAATCCAAATCATCAATCTCAAAATCAGTAATCTGCCACAAAGATTCCGTCCCATGAAGCAAAGATCGTTTAATAATCATCTTAGAGCATTCTCTAAAGCCTTTAGGGCAAAACATCCGACTGTCTTCAATCACAAAACGATGGGTATACCATAATGGTGCTCGATCAGTGGATCTTAACTGACAGTGGCGGATAAATAAATCTCGTCCTTCCCAAAAAGCATAGCGGGCTTTGACGTTGCAATGATCAATAACAACTTTGACACAATCTTTGACTGGGCTTTCACCCGGTCCTGCAAAGGTACAATTAGAAAGCATCGTGTTCTTAAGTCCGAACATTTCTCTTTCAGAAGAACCTTGGTATTGTTTGATGATAGTCTTAGGCAAAAACGGCTTTACTTTAAAATTGTTCATTGCTGATGATTATATAGCTTAAGAATAGACTAAGAAATAGATATGCTTATTTAGTTTCACTCTGAGCTTTGAAAAGCTTTCGATATTCAGCAAAAGCCTGATCAATTATCTTCTCATCATGTTCCAAATTGAACTCACCTTTTTTCTCATCAATGGCAAAAACAAAAGCATCGTTTTCATTTACTGTAGCCATTTTAACCACTGGATGAAGAATAGCATACGGTTCTTTATTTACTAATACAGCTGCTACCTGCTCAAACTGGGTGGATTCCCCATCTGTATCATAAAGAGTAATAATCTGTCGATTGTTAGGATCGAATAATTGGGATATCGGATCATTTAAGTCTCTTTTGTTGTCCATAAGTTGATTCCTTTCTTCTCTTTTGTAATTAATTGTACTCGTTTTCAGTCAAAAATACTATTTCTTACATATTTTGATTTGTTTCTTTTATGTATTCTTTGGTTAGAACTGGGGATTTCAATGAAGAAAAGCTTTTCTTTAAATCATAAAGAAGTAGAATAAATCTAAGAGGAATAACACATGCCAAGCATAGAAAATGAATTCTTATTTGTCAGTGTTTCAGCTTTAGGAGCTGAGATTAAAGAAGTATATGACAAGAAAAGAGATCAGCAGCTTTTCTATGATGGTAAAGGAAGCTGGAAATGCACCGACCATGTTCTCTTCCCATTCATTGGACCTGATAGTCATTACGAAATTGATGGCAAACCCTATTCCTGTAAGACACAGCATGGCTTTGTCAGAACATCACAGGTCAAAGTCTTTAAACTGCTAAAAGATGAGATAGTCTTCTTATTAGAAGACAATGAAGAAACCAGAGCCTGCTATCCTTTCGGCTTCAAACTATTCATGGATTATCGTCTTGACCATAATCGTCTAATAAGAAAATACACTGTGATCAACAAGGGTGATAAGAACCTAGCTTTTGCTATCGGAGATCATCCCTCTTACAGAGTAAACTTTGGTAAAGCTATTCTTCATCTTCCAAACACTAATATTCAGTATTTCCCACGTCCTGATTTTGTTCTTCAAGAACCTACACTTCTAAAGGAAAAAGCTGATTACGTCCTTTCTAAAGATGACTTCAAAAAATATGAAACCATCGTAATCAAGAATCCTTTAAAGGATTTAGTATTAGACACCGGATTCGGAAATAAAATCACTTATAAATTGTCTTCACCTTATATTGCCATCTGGTCTCCGACAGTAGTGAGTGATCAATTCGTTTGCATTGAACCTTGGTGGGGTCTTCCTGTCTATAAAGACATGCCGCTGGATATCTTAAAGAGAAAAGATCTCAACATCGTTAAAGAGCAAAAAGAATTCTCAAGCACCGTTGTTTTTGATTAATTGATCCTGAGCATCTTATTTGAATCCGCTTAGTAATAAGACTATTGTTACCAAGTAGAGGAAATAAAACATGAATATCTATGATTATGAAGTCAAAGATGTAAAAGGAAATCCGGTCTCTTTAAAAAAGTACGAAGGAAAAGTTCTATTAATAGTCAACACCGCCACCCACTGTGGCTTTACACCAACCTACAAGAATTTAGAGGCAACCTATAAAAAATATAAAGATCAAGGATTGGAAATCCTGGATTTTCCTTGCAATCAGTTTGCTTCTCAGGCTCCTGAAAGCATTGATGAAATCAATAAAATCTGTTCTTTGAAATTCGGAACCGAGTTTCCGCGTTTTGCAAAAATCGATGTCAATGGTCCCTCAGCTGATCCCTTATATGTTTACCTTGAAAACCAAGCAGGCTTTAATGGATTCGATGAGCACAAACTGACACCTATTCTCACTAAGATTAATAAAGAAGCTGATCCTTCCTGGGATAAGAAGCCTACCATCAAATGGAATTTCACAAAGTTCATAATTAGTCGTAAAGGTGAAGTTATTGCTCGCTTTGAACCAACTGCTTCTTTTGAAAAGATTGATAAGACTATTGAAAAAGAGCTTAATAAATAAGCAATTTTAAAGCCTCAAAAAAATGGCACTTTATTAGTGCCGTTTTTTTCTAGCAAATTATTAGAGAAGATTTTTTCTAAGAAAGCAATAGTGTCAAAATTAACACCCATTGCCGTCAAATAAATGAAGTTAAAAACTAAGTCAATTACAATCAGTATAGCTAAGGTTATTCCTAATCCTTTTAGTTTCTTAAATGGTATCCGTTTAACTAACAAAGTACAAAGAGGATAGATAGTCGACATGATGAAGGTAACTAAGAAAGACCAGATAAGACTAAAGGATAAGCAGATATATCCATGATAGTTGAAAGCTAAGGAAGAATAATCCCATAAACGGCAGCTGAAGATCTTGTCAAAAAAGACTCCCACTAAAAGTTCAACCATGGTTGCTATGATTCCGGATAAAAGCAGATAAGAGATTATTCCTAAGGTTATCTTCTTCGGCTTTGATAATTTTGTTTTTTGAAAATAGTCAGCCAAGCGTCCTTTATAGGGAGTACCAATGAGAAGATCCTGAACTACGACAGCCGTTCCATAAAGGCCACATAAAGGTAAGACTAAGAAGCCTCTATCGACAAGTTTTCCTTCCTGAATGGAGCAGAAAACTGTTTCAATTGCCCAGCCTAAAAAGGAAATAATGACCCCCACTAAAAAAAAGCGGAAAACAATCAGTTCCCTTTCTTCTTCCTTGCTTTTTTCTATTACTTTGTTTTTAGAAGACATATTTAGTTATGTCCTAAGCTAACACATATTTTTAAGTCTGTAAAATATTACATTGGAAAACAGTTTACCCCTCAAAATGTTATTTTATTAAACTGGTATTTTCCCATTTATCTTCTTTTTCTTCTAGTTGTTCACCAAAAAAGGTTATTTTAATAACTTTTTATGTCAATCAGTTTAAATATTTGCTTTTTCAATTAGAATATAAGTATCAAGAGGAGTAATTCATTATGAATGGAATTCAAATTGCGATGTTAGTTATCTCCATTCTATCAATATTCTTTTCAATAGCTTTAGTAATTTTGATTGTCATCATCATCAAAGGCAAATCCGATCCTCACACTGATCAAGACACTGACAAGGTTATTGCGGATAGCTTATTTAAAATCAAATCCAGCAACGATGAAAGTCTCAATAATATCAAGGATGCCATCAACGATTATAAAAAGACATCCGAAAAAGAGATTCAGGACAGCTACATCAAATTACTGGATTTAGTCACCTCCCAGTTGAACCAGATGAATGATAAAGTTAACAAAAATCTTCAGGTCGGTTTTGATAACAACAATAAGAGCATGAATGAGGTCAATAAGGCACTTGGTGAAATTACCGTGGCTCAGAAGAATCTTGATAGTCTTAATACGCAAGTCACTAATCTGAATAACGTTCTTACTAATAACCAAACTCGGGGACGTTTTGGTGAAGTTGCTTTAGAAAGTCTTCTGAATAACGTGTTTGGTGCCACTCACGGTCTTTACGAAACCCAGTATGTGATGAAAGACGGGGTAAGACCGGATGCTGTTGTCTTCTTACCTGACCCAGATAAACTTGTCTGTATTGATAGCAAGTTTCCTTTCAATGACTATGCAAAACTGTTTGATAATAATACTTCTATTGAAGAAAAAGATCAGTTGAACAAAGGATTCAAAGCAGCCCTGAAACAAGAAGTAACTAAAATAGCCAATGACTATATCAAATTAGGTGAGACTTCCAGTTATGCCATCATGTTTATTCCTAGTGATGGTATCTATAGTTATATTCAGACTAATGATGATTTTTATCTTTCAATCGTCGAGTATGCCAGGACTAAGAATGTTATCTTAACTAGTCCGTCTACTTTACAGCCCATTTTAGCCAATATCAAAGTCTTACGAGTCAACTATGAAGTAAGTAAGAATATCAAGGATATTATTCTTCAGATTCAGAAACTCAGCCAGGATAACCTCAAATTCACGGAGGACTGGTCCAAAGTTTCCTTAGCTATTACTTCCTTGAATGCTAAGAAGGATGACTTTGATAAGAGAGTCGATAGAATCAATAAGAGGACTTCTTCAATCATTGATGATGCCACTTCAAAAGAACTGATTGAGTGAGTCAGTTGGATTGATTACAGATTAAGAAAAAACTGATCATCTAAATCTAATAAGAAAGGCCACCTTTATTTAACTTGTAAGAAGACCCTTTCATCATTTCTTTATAAATATATTCTTTGCTTGAATGATATCATCGGATATTGAAAGTACTGGTCCTCTCTGTGTTTTCTTTAGATACAGATCCTTGTTGTCATTAGCATATGAAACAAAGTAATTTTTAAATTCCTGGATATGTTCACTATCATTGTATTTATCTGGCAGAATATTCCATAAAGGTATTAAGTTATCCATCTTTACCAAAACCGGATTAGATTCAATGCTTTGAGACCATTTCTTTACTAAAGAATCCAATTGGCTTGCTCCTGTGCCTTCAAACGGATTACCGCCTACTGCTCTCGAATAAAAGTATTCTTTTGTTGGGCTGCTTGCCAAATGATCTTTTGATTCAATATCATTGTCACTTGAATCAGGAATCGGAGTGTTTGTCAATAATCCATAATAGATATCACAGTTTGCACCATAAGAGGCTTTAGAAACAATATGAGTGCCATATGTTCCAAAGAAACTATCTGAGGTTACTTTATTAGAAAATAATTAATCAAGTTCTGAAACATAGGAATTACTCAAGCCACTCCTATAGGTATCGAAGTCTATTGTATTAGGCAGAGTGAAATTATATATAGTTGAACAATCGTAATAATGAAAGAAATATGAATTAAGATAGTTCTTATAATCATCACCTAATTGGGATTCAAAAGAATATCTCCAATTAACGCTAAATAAAGGGATACCTAATGAAATAGCACTGGAATAATTAAGCGATTGTGCAAACGGAGATTCAATATCTTTGAGCGAGGTTGCAGAATAAGAAGCAGAAGAACGTTTTCGGATGGCAGAATTAAGAACACCGTTTTGAAGTTTGGTTTTCAAAAAATCACTGCTAAAAACAGAATTGTTTCTTTTAACAGAATCTGATTCACAAGAATCTTTAATAGTATCTATTCCATAACCAATTCCGGAAATATCAAAATATTGTCCATTATTGGATTGATAATAATTAGTAAATTTTTTGAATTAAGGAAGATTTTCTTCTTCATTGTTGGAATTAGAACGATAAACATGTGAGTAAGACAAAGGCTCAAACTGAAAACTAAATAAATTCATTAGGAAAATAATCGAGAACGACTTAAGTATTTTGTTTATTTTCATTTTGGCTCACCAATACTAATAACTTCCATGTTTGTTTCTCAATTTTTTTAATTATA
>JBAXZY010000051.1:0-10958 GCA_041670045.1 Bacilli bacterium
CGTTCCATGGATTATCTTTCTGATCAGGCCGTAGCCGTCTTAAGGATTTTCGGTGATAATAAAACAAAGCGGGTCAATACTTTTGAAGGACCGGAACAGGAATACTTCATTATTGATGCTCCCGCCTTTGAGAAACGTAAAGACTTAGTCTATACCGGAAGAACTCTCTTTGGTGCTAATGCACCTAAGGGCCAGGAAATGGAGGACCATTATTTTGGTCCTATCCGTGAAAAGATCGTTTCCTTCATGGCTGACGTCAATGAAGAACTTTGGAAACTCGGAATTCCAGCAAAGACCGAACATAACGAAGTGGCTCCTTCTCAGCATGAATTAGCCAATATCTTTGCTCAGACTAACCTCTCCGCCGATCAAAACCAGATAGTCATGCTGACTTTGAAAAAGGTGGCTAAGAAACATGGTTTCATCTGCCTGTTAGCTGAAAAGCCCTTCAGTGGCATCAATGGATCCGGAAAGCATAATAACTGGTCAATCAATAAGGATGATGGCACTAACTTATTAAAGCCTGGCGATAAACCGAAAGACAACACTCAGTTCCTAGTCTTCTTAACCGCAGTCATCAAAGCCTGCGATGAATTCGCTGGCATCTTAAGAGAATCAGTTGCCACTTATGGAAACGACTTCCGCTTAGGAGCCAATGAAGCCCCGCCGGCCATTGTTTCTATTTTCTTAGGCGATGAATTAGAGGAAGTCGTTGACAGCATCGTCGAAACTAATCCCCCTAAGAAAGCTAAATGTGATCTCTCTTTAGTCACAGGTGCTAAGACTCTTCCTACTTTAAGCAAAGACACCACTGACCGAAACCGTACCTCTCCTTTTGCTTTTACGGGCAATCGCTTTGAGTTCAGAATGGTAGGTTCGGAACAGAACATCGCTGAACCTAACACCGTTTTAAATACGATTGTCGGTTATGAACTGAAGAATTTTGTCGATTTTGTTTCCTCAAAGAAAGACAAGACTGCCGCTATCAATGAATGGATCAAGACTGGTCTTAGCGAACATAAGAGAATCATCTTCAACGGCGATGGTTATTCCAAGGCTTGGCTTGAGGAAGCTGAAAAACGAGGTCTTCCTAATCTGAAGACGACAGTTGAAGCTACTGATACCTTAAGTGATGACAAAGTCATCTCGCTTTTCAAAGACAGCAAAGTCCTTTCACCAGTTGAACTAAAATCACGTGCCTCCATCAAATACACCAATTATGCTAACTCCGTTTTAATTGATGCAAAAACCATGTCCCACATGGCTCATAAACAGTATCTTCCATCCATCAATCACTATCTCAATACCTTAGCTAATGAAGTCACAACCTTCAAAAACCTAGGCAACAAGATTCCTCTCTATGCCAGTGAAACCATGGAGAAGATTTCCTTCTATCTGGATCAGGCTACAACAGCTCTTGATTCCTTGGATGAAAAGATTGAAGGAACCAGAGGTTTCGTAGGCCGAGATTTAGCCGCCTACTGCGAAAAGAAACTGGTTCCCTTAATGCATGAATTGAGATCTCCAATCGATGCTCTTGAACTTCTTGTGGCTAAAGAAGATTGGCCTGTCCCTTCATACGGTGACTTGCTCTTCCATACTATCTAAAACATAAAAAATAAACGGTCAGGGTAACAGCTGACCGTTTTTTATTGATAAATCATATTCAATTGAAACTAAGTTGGTTTTCAATTCTAATTGCTAAATTAAAAAGAAAAAATTGATTATTATTATGACGCCTTTTAAATTAGTAAATAAAGCAAACTCAAACTTTCACAAGTGTTTTAAATGATGGTTCTTTACTTATTTTTCTTTCCACAAAGTATGCACACCAAATAAAGAAGAGAGGTATAAAGGCACCGCAAGTAACATCAGATAAATAATGTGCACCCATCATAATTCTTGCCAAAGCTATCAAGAATGTGCCAATGACAGGAACCAAGATGCATATCGACCATCCGATTTTTGTTTGAAGTTTTGGAAAATAAATAGGAATCAGCATCATTATAAAAGAAGTAGCCATAGAGCAAGTATGCCCAGATGGGAATGAACGAAAATCATCTGTTATATTGTTTCCTAATTCTGTAGGAACTTCATTGATTTGATACCAAGGAAGAAAGGAAAGGGCGGGATTAACATTGATAGCTCGATACCTGGTACGGTGAAAGATATTCTTAATTACCAGTTGAACTAATACCTGAGAAGCAATGACAGCTACCAGAAAAACCAATATCAGTCTTAATAAGCTCTTTTCATCTAAAGAAGATAAAAATTTTCTTAAGGAGAAGAAGAGAAGCAAAGATATAAGCATTCCTCCAAAGAGATTTAGACAAAAAGGAAGAGGGCTGAAAAGATGTGTCCAGACGCTATCGTTTTCCTGATATCTGGCAATATAAGCTTCTATCCTATGAAGGGCAAAAAAACCTGTTGCAATCGATAAACCAAATAGACCAACGATTCCTATAATCACTAAAGGGGTCTTCTTCTTTCTTAGCAGTATCACAATTAAAGAAATGAAGCACAGCTGAATTAAAAGATAAAAAGGCTGTTCGCCTAAGGTTTCAAAGATTCTTCCAAATATTGAAGTGGCATAACGTTGATTGGGAGCTAAAGTAGTCACCAATAATTTACTGATTTGAAGATCATAGAATCCTGAATTTACTGTCACCAAAGTAAAGAGAGTCAAAAACACAGCTAAAGCAACAGATAGTCCTATCAAGAATGTTTTTTTAGTCATATTTATTAGTTTTGCATGTAGTATAACAAATTTCAGTCTAATGAAAAAAACTTTCTTAAAATAAGTTTAGAAAATAGTGTTTTGATATTAATTTTAGATAGGTAAAATTTACCCATGGAATAGGTTACACAGGCTGAATAAGTATTATTTGATTACTTACTCTTTTTTGTTGGCACTTTAGAGGACTAAAATATTTTTATTGGAAAAGGGAGCTTTTTTTATGAGAAACCGTAGAGTTAAAACGTTAACGTTATTTGCAATTATGGGCTTGGTTCTAATATCCTATGGAAACACATCGGTTAGTTTTGAAAGCAGCTCATCAACAACCTCAGGATCAAATTCCGAAACTAGTTCATCTTCAAAAGTAGCTGTCTATTACACCATTACTTGGGTAAATTATGATGGCACTATCTTAGAGGTCAATGACAAAGTAGAAGAAAATACTAAACCTGTTTATACGGGAAAAGATCCAGAAAAGAAAGGCGATGCCAAAGCCTCTTATACTTTTTCCGGTTGGAGTCCAGAAGTCGTCAATGCCACTAGTAATGCTACCTATACTGCCACTTACGCGGAAACTATCAACGGCTATACCATTACTTGGATGAATGATGACAATACTGTCTTAGAAACTGATACCGATGTTAAATATGGGACTCTTCCTACTTATGATGGAGCCGAACCTACTAAAGTAAGTTCCTCTCAGTACGATTACACTTTCGATGGTTGGAACCAGGACATTGCTACCGTCACTTCTGATGCCACTTACATTGCTACTTATAGTCACGTCATTCGAAAATACACTGTCACCTGGACTAATTATGATGGCACGGTTTTAGAGACTGATGCTGGAGTGGATTATGGAACGGTTCCTACCTATGACGGCACTAACCCAGTCAAGATCGTTTCCGGAGATACAAAAGGCTATATCTTTAATGGTTGGAGTCCGGAAGTTGCTGCTATTGAGGGTGATACTACCTATGTCGCTCAGTATAAGGAAATGACAGTCGCTAATATTACCTTCAAGAATGCTGACGGAACAGTATTACAGGAAACACCTGTCGCTTATGGAACCATGCCTTCTTATACCGGAGCCCGCCCTTCCTATAAAACTGATTCTTCCGTCTATGTCTTCAAGGGTTGGGACAGTGAAATCACTTCCGCTACTGAAAATAAGACCTACACAGCCACTTATTATGAATTCAAAAACAAGAATGCCGTAACATTCAATACTAATGGTGGATCAACCGGTGCTGATTATTCATATAGCGTACCTGATAACTATTACATTCATTCTCCAAAGAATCCGACTAAAGAAGGTAACTATTTTGCTGGCTGGTATGTTGATGCTGCTTTAACTGAGAAAGCTAACTTCCCTTATGTTGTTGGAACCGATTCAGTTAATTTCTATGCCAAGTGGGCTACCCTAGAAGGCAATGGAAATTTAGATAAACTGACCTTCTCTTATACAGCCGGCACTGTTGCCACTGACACAGAGGCGGCAACTGATGGTTTCTACACAGTCACTGGATGCAACGAGGCCAGTGTTCCTTCCTCTATCATTATTCCTGATACTTATGATGATGGAACTAATGGTGAACATAAGGTAACTTCTATCGGTGACAATGCGTTCTATAAGTCAGCTGGTGGTACCGCAAATTACTGCAAAACAGGATTGCTGAGTGTTATCATTGGTAACAATATCACTTATATCGGTGCTAAAGCATTCTATTATTGCAGTGCTATGACTGATGTCGTCTTCGGAAACGGAGTTGAGACAGTCGGTAAAGCCTCTTTTGAATATTGCAAAGCATTGACATCAGCTGCTTTACCTGCTTCAGTTAAGACACTTGCCGGTTATACCTTTGCTAATGATAGTGAAATTGTTTCTATTGATCTACATGAAGGACTGGAAACATTAAGCGGATCTGATTTTTAATATCTCTATAAAGTAAATGCCCTCATCATTCCTGAATCTGTCACTGCTTTAGGATCTAGTGAGTTCTCAATGGGTTCTAATTTCAACCCTAATTCGGTAATCTATTTTGGTCAAGATGAAATGCCTGAATATGGATATGGGTCTTCAAAAGCCACCGGAACTAGCAGCTTCAGCGGTATTAGCGGATCTTATATTCCTTTCCAATTTGACTTTGCCGGATTTGAAGTCCGTGATTCAGCCAATGATACTCTCTATGGAATGACTGGTGATGGTAATACAGCCATAGTTGCTAAGAGTACAACCAAGACTGAGGTAACCGTCAATGCTGAAACCGACTTCTCCGGCAATAAGATTCCAACAGAAATCATTCCTCACTGTGGCTGTGCTGGCAATATGACCTCCCTTAATATGCATTCCAGTATCACCACTTATAACTTCCCCTCATCCATTAAGAAGATTGGTAACAAAGCTTTCTATAATTCTCCTTTCCTCGTAACAGTCAATGGTCTGACTGGAGTTGATGAATTCATGGGTACTGATATCTTCAATGGTGATGGTAACCTCACTAATTGCCAGATTTCCGGCACTTATGAAGAACTTCCATATGATTGCTTCAATAATTGCATTTTCTTAGAATCTTTCGAGATTCCGGCCTCAGTAATCACTATCGGAGATGGTGTTTTCGCCGGTACCTGCAATTTAAAGACTTTAACCTTTGCCTCCGGAAGCAAATGTGAGACGATTGGCAAGAACTTCTTAGCCAATTACTCTTATGGTCGATATACTCCTGTCATGCTTGACAATGGTACACAAGGAAACAACTACAATGGCACCAAAGCTAACCTCTACTTGAAAGAAGTAATCATCCCAGAAGGCGTAAAACGCCTTGGCGGTTCTGCCTTCAATTATGATATTGCTTTAACTAAAGTCGTTTTGCCTTCGACACTCGAAATGTCAGGCTCTTTCAAAACTACAACCGATGAAGATGGCAATGTCACTTATGCCTTGAACGGTACTTTATCTATCTTTGATTATTGCCCTAATGTTGTCGTTTATTCACGTGCCAGCAAAGCCGGTGATTATTGGAATTCTAAATGGAATGAAATCTCCGGCGATTCCACAACCGCCAAATATACAGTTTTCTCTGATTGGGCATATGATTACACTAATAAGAAGAATACTTATACTACCTCTACAGTACTTACTTACCAAGAAGGTTGCGTCAATACCGGGAAAACTACTATTGATGTAACATTCGGCTACGCCGGTTAAACTACTCTATATCATAGAAAAAGGGATACTGTCAATTGGCAGTATCCCTCTTCTTATGCGATTTAACTAAAGTTGGTAATGATAAAATTATTGTTTATCTCAAATATTTTAATCTAAATCTTATATTAGCTTTAATTAATCAGCCAAGTCGTCGAATCCAGTAGTAGTCGAACCAAGATTCTGAATGAAAAGGTTTCCAATATAACGATTGACTATTGTCCCTGTGTTATCATAGACACTGAAGGAAATCAGGAATTGAATCGAAGTATCACCAACATTGACCTGAACGAACTCGTCATCTAAGATTCCGGAAGCCCGTAAGGAAGTAGCAAAGTCATCCCCTACGAATTTATAGAGGGAATCTAAGACTTTAGCGGTCTCGTTAGCGATAGTGTCATTCCCATTGGTGGGATAGATAACTAAATCTGAATATGAAGAGCCTAAGACATTCCCATCCACAAAGTTGGCGTTTAAGAACATATCAGAAGAAAGATAATCAGACAATTTTCGAACAGTCTTAATGTCATGATAATCCGTTTCGCCAGTCACTTCATCTCCTAAGGAATAATTAAAGCTGACGGCACTGGTATCAGGATCAACGACGCTTGCAGCATCTACGTTATACACTTTGCCGCCTTTATTGACATAACATTCCGTAGGTGTCGAAGCCTGATAGCCATCTTCAGTCCAGGCTGAGACTGTCTTCTTATAGGTATTTTCAGTAAAAGAAGTAGTGTAGTTGGCGGAAGTGGATTTCATCATTTCAGTAGCTTCGATGGTTTCAAGGCATTGACATGGGTATCATACCATTTGAAAAGAAAACGGCAGTAGTAATTGTCGGAAGCCAAAGCCTTGTTCATAAAGTCAGTGACGGAAGAAATTTTCATTGGAAGAATTGGAGTCTTGGTTGCTAAATAGGTTTCTAGCGCATCATTCTTAGTTGTATTGATATTTGAGACAACTCCATAACCTAACAGATAACTAGCTAATAAGCCATTAGTGTAATGACAATAAGTTCTCAGGATCAGATTGTTCTGAGAATCAAAAGTAATCTGTAAAGTATCAACTAAAGCTCCTGCCCCTCCGACTTGGTAAGGAATACCAGTCTTGTAACCAACAATCGTCCTGATCATGCTAAGAGCGGAAGGTGTTCCGTAGCCGACTAAGGTAGGATTGTTGTTGGAATCATATTCCAAGGTAAAGTCGGAAACATCCAAAGACAAAGCAGTGATAGAATTCTGAGAGCCATACTTACCAAACGATCCTGATTCCACGGTCAAGCCGCTGCCATAGAAGTCAGTCATAGAATAATGATAGTAATTATCATCAATTCCTTTGACAAATCCGGTATAGCCAGTGGAGGAATAATCAGCCGAATAATCCTTAGTCCGTATATCAACTTTATCGGAATCCAGCTTATCGGTCCAGGAGGAATTGCTGATTTTATAAGAAGTATAGGTGTAATTATCTTTTAAGACTTTGAAGATTGTATTCAATTTAATCTGGACGGCTTCTAAAGCATTGAAAGAAAGAGTGGCCGTTTTACTTTCATCATCCTCCAAAGCAATCGTAACAGTGGAGGCTCCGCTAGCTAAAACATAGATGGTCTTGCCCCGATAAGCTAAGTTTTCACTTACCGAAAGAACGAAATAAGACTGATCATCCTTTACTTCAACATAATCGTTAAGACTGAAATAGGATTTGATGGCCTGTTCAGGAACGGTCTTTAAAGTGAAGGTGTCATCTTCACTAACAGCAGATGAAGCACTGATTGAGGATTCTTCGCTTGTAGAGGAAGTGTTTTGCTGACAGCCGCTTAAACTAGTGAAAGAGAGAAAAGAAACTAGTATTAAGGATATATATTTCTGTTTCATGATAATTGTTCCTTTTAAGCCTTAGCCTTATCGTAAGTGAGTCCATCTAACTCGGGAATAGTAGTTGTACCAATATCGCTTAAAGTTCCATAGGTGTGATAATAAACCGTGGTTCCATCACTCAAGTCAAAGGGAACCTTAGCATCAATTGCAAAGGAAGTAAGATTAGAATTAAAAGTAATAGCTAGATAAGCTCTCCAATCCTTAGTGGCAGTCACAAAACGACTGTTAGTATCAGAATTAAGAATGTTGAAAGTCATAAAATTGAAGATTTCCATAATCGTGCTGTAGTAAGCACTGCTGGTGGAGGTACCATTCAAACGGTAGGTGTTAGTAGAAGCAAAATACTGATAATAGAAAGTTCCGTTAGAAAAAGGAGTAAAGAAGAAGCAAGAACGGGGGATGAAATAACCAATATCATGATCAGAAGAAGAGCGATTGAATAAAGTCTTTTCGGAAGTGCTCGAATATCCAGAAAAATAATCAATCACTGCCTTACCGGTCTCATCCAGGTGATAAGAAGTATAAACATAGGGACTCATCGAATAGGATTTATCCGTAGCCTTAGTAACATAGTACCCGCCTTTAGTGCCTTTAGCTAAAGGATCTAGAGTATCAAAATGGTCCGTTAAAAGACCGGTCTTGGTTAGTTTTCTGGTAGCTGTCTCATATTCGTCAAGACTGCCACAAACTGTCGTTCCGGGATTAGTAGTCTTGCTCCCATTTTCAGTTTCAAACTGACCAGTTGAAACCAAAGTATAATTGACAGTAGATTCAGTAGCCGTGACAATGGCGCTCTTTAAAGCATTCTGCTGATCAACAGTGGAAGGAACCGGAAGTTCAGGATTAGTGGCTAAATAATCAGTGAGTCCACTGATAGCAGCCTGTCCTAAATCAGCTTCCTTGATAAAGTAAGGAGAAAGAATGTAGTAGCTGCTGGAATAGACAGCAGCTGGATAAAAGACAATTGCGCTTTGTTCATCATCGTATCCTAATCCATAGCCGACAATGCTGACTGTCGTCACATACGAGCTTAATAGACTGGAAGTAATGACTTTGTCAGTCTTAGGAATACCATAAGTATTCATCAAAGAAACCAAATAAGTATCAGTAGTGGAGCCCGGAATATAGGCATAATCAAAAGCATATCCAGCTTGCTTATATTGAGGATAATAACGTAATTTGCGTAAGTTCAACTGATTAACATCCTGTAACGTATTCTTAAAAGCAGAGCCTGTAACTAAAGCATTAACAGTAAAAGTAGGAGTCGTTTTGCTATCCTTAGCCGATATATCATAGTAAGTCGAATCGGTATAGTAATATCCTTGACCGCTGAATTCAGAATAAGAAGCATTCTGAATATGATAGCTTCTAGTCTCACCTTCCAGATTTCCTTGTGAATCATAATAAGGCTGTGAAACAATCAGATTCTGATTAGTGACTTTTCCTAAGAGATCGGAAATCTTGGTTTCGGTTTCATCCTTAGCGACATCAAAACTAATCATCAAAGTAGCACCCTGCGACTTGATTTCAACGGTTGCTCTGCCTGGAGCTACACAAGTGACTTGATATCTTTCTTGGTGGATCTTTTTACCATCATAGGTCTTTTCCAAGACAACGCCCCGATCTTCTGAATAGATATCTAAAGTATAGGAACGATCGGCATAACTGTCATTGTCTTCTAAAGCACCATGAATAACCTCAACGTAATTGGAGATGTCAATGACATCTCCGACTTTGGCACCTGTGATTTCCTTAGTCTGAACAATGCTACGGCCTTTTTCGTTAGTTACAGCCGTCTTAACGTTGTTATCGGAAACAGAAGCGGTCTTTGAATCACAGCCCATCAAAGACACAAGTGATAAAGCCGCTAAGCTTAATAAAGCAACTGATTTAATTTTTGTTTTCATGTTCTGTTACCTCTTTATAGCAAGGATTCCAATCCAGTGATGGAAGTGGAGCCCATATCAGAAAAGGTTGCTTTGGCTGTCAAAGAGCAGGAGGAAGAAGCAAATTCAGTATCGTTAGCTCCCTTGGGAATCGTAATTTTCATAGTAGCACCAATGGTATTGCTATCAACATCATATGAAATGACTAAATAAGGATGAAGGTTAGCAGAAATATAGTTTGCCATGCTAGTCCAATAAGAATCGCTAGTAAGAGGATTAACGACGTGTCTGAAGAAAAGACGATACATGTAATACCATATGTTAATGTTATATGAAGAAGTCGGCAAAACCTTAAAACGGTTGCCTCCTAAATTTATAGCTGAAGATTTACCAAAAGTCGTTTTTCCAAAATAAACAGTTGCAAAATAATGTTTAACATCAGAGACATCATAGACGGAAGCGGAACTATTGCTTTTACCTAACTTATAACTGTTCTTTACATAGCCATTTCCTTGGCTGTTTAATGAGGCCGAATAGGAATAAACAGTTTCATCACTGGTTTTATAAAGATAACCGCCATGAGTATAGAAATAATTAGAACCTACAGACAGACGGTTGTATTTATCATTAAGGAAAGCAGTCTCAGTGAACTTGGTGTCACCGTTAATAACATATTTAGGATCAGTCATAGTAACTTCGCTTCCAGTCAAATCATTGACCCATTTAGCATCAATATGGACAGTGTAATTCTTAGCCTCTAAAAGGGTTGTCGCAGTCGTATAGAACTGAGTCATTTCTAACCTAGAGGCAACAATCGGTGATTGTTTATTCTTAACGTAAGTTTCTAGGATGCCGATATTCGTCTGACCGACATCAGTAATAGCATAAGGATAGAAATAAGAAAGATAAGAACTATTGACAGCAATCATCGGAAGGCAGTAAACCACATCATCGGAAATTCCAAAGAGAACCCCATATGGAGTGCAGGAAACATTGGAAAGAGTAAAGGAACTGCCACAGATGCCAAAGCTTGCAAATACGTTTTGAACAACTGAGTTGTTTCCTATGATTCCCCAGTTAAAAGTAGCATTATTGACAGTTTGATTGTAATAAGTGAATCCAAAGTCATCATCGGTAATGTTACTGAATCCTCTATTCATATAATTCACATCATAATCAATAGCGGGTACCATGACTTCTAAGTCAGTTCCAGTAGTGCTAGAAAGATTGAATTCATAGGTTTTGTCATC
>JBAXZY010000052.1:0-10900 GCA_041670045.1 Bacilli bacterium
ATCTGATAATAGTTATCGACGAATAATTCATCGGCGCCATTGCCTACTACTAAAACCGGGTTTGTATCTGTGAACCCTTTATAGTGGTAAAGCGAGTATTTGACCATATCGACCAAAGGCACATACGTAAATAGAATCAATAAAGTAAGAGGAATAGTCAAAAAAGCGACAATCAGTAAAATCTTTTCGATTTTTAGCTGGTTGTGACCTAATTTGACCATCTTCTTTTTAGGCAGAATCGGAGTCGGATTAGAAACTAATGCATCATTGCTCATACTCTTCCTTTCGAAGGTTACAGTCCTTATTTAAAGCAAAGACCAAAGGGCCGCTAGTGAAGCGGTCCTTTGGAAGAGATTCTTAATTAATCAGCGCAACCAGGATAAGCTTTCAGAACCTTCTCAGCAGCAGTAGCCCAAGCCGTATTCCAACTAGCGGCATCCTTATCAAAAGCAGCTAACTTCTCATCATAGGTCTTGCCTTCAAGAGTCGCATCGGTGACTGCCTGAGCAAATCTAAGACCGTTATCGTAAAGAGTCTGTTTAGAAGATGATTCAGTGGCAGCACGGGCGTCTTCACAACCACTCTTGGCCGGATTGGAGATTAAGAAAGTGCAATTTGAGAAAGCAGATAAGGTAGTAGGCATTTCATCACTCTTTAAAACAGAGATAGCACCCTGATCAGCAGCAAATCCGGACTTTTGAACCATCCAGTTGACGAATCTTTCACTTGCTTCCTTATGAGTGTCATCAATGTTTTTGGCAATACCATAAGAATAATCAGAGCCGGAGTTGGCATAATGGGTCTTTCCATCCTTGCTCATAAAGGGAAAAGGCATATATCCAATGTTTTCCGGATGACTACCGGCAGCTTGGAACTGTGAAATAGCCCAGTTACCCATACACATAGCACCAATCTGACCATTGTTGAGTTTAGCCTTAGAAGGTTCCCAAGCAGTTGTAGCAGGATCATCTTCGGTCAAACCTTTAGCAATCAAATCAAAGTAAAGCTTAGTTCATTCATAATGCGGATCATCACAATCCTTCTTCCAGACATTCTTATCAACGGCAATGTGGGTATTGGCATAATCCTTATCGCCAGTGATGACGTTGTTGACAAAATGGTCTTCCCACTGGTTAGCAGTCCAGCCATCCTTGGCATTAGTGTAATAAGGAATGCAATCCTTAGCTAAGCCATTGTCGGAATCCTTGATTGCCTTCATTCCTTCAAGGAACTTAGCAGGAGTAGTCAATGTGGAAGCATCTACACCAGCATCCTTGAAGACCTGGGTATTATAGGCAACACGACCGACGGTGTTCATGCAAGGAAGTCCATAGACATTGCTGTTGTAATACTTTGAATAAAGATATTCGTTACGGTAAAGACCAGTATTGATTAAAGAATCAGAAGTACCATAGGAAATATAATAAGTAGGAAGCTGAGTCATATCAGTAATGGTGATCATAGAGACATCACCATAACTGCCACCAGTCAAAGCCTTATCAACAGTACCCTGATAGTCAGTATAAGTGGTAACCTTGACAGTAATGTTAGGTTCAACCTTGTTGAATTCAGCTAAGTATTTAGTAAATGAACCATCAGTATCTAAATCAGTACGGTTAGATAAGAAGGTGATTGAAGTCTGAGTAGCCATTGCGGTATTTGAATCATAATTTACCCAGCCTTCTCCTCCAGTGACAATACCATCAGAACTACCAGAAGCGCCTGAATTAGAAGTAGTGTTTCCACAGCTGCCCAAAATAGAAGTTACACCGGCACAAGCTAGAACCATAGTTAAGAATTTAGTTTTTGAGTTTTTCATATGTTACCTTTTTTAGGTTAAAGATTTACATCTTTTAACTTGCCATTATGATAGCCCGAAGCCAGTTTTATAGTCAATAATGAGTTGTAAAGGCTTACATTTTTTGATGGTTTGAAGTATAGATTTCAAAGTAAGCTATATTTTTTAGCTAAATATTTAACTAAATAACTATTTTTACTCTTTCATTTAATTATCTTTTTCCAAAAGAGCAAATAATCGTTGTTTTTTCTTGTAAGGGGTTATAATTTTACTCAAAAATTTTTAAGGTAATTACGAAACTGATGTTTTTTGAAGGACTAAAAAAATATTTTTTTATCGTGTTTATCGGCTTTTTCAGGTTTCAAAAACTTTTCTTAACATTTTCGCTGAAAAGACAAAAAAAGAAAAAGTGGGTTATCGGCCCACTTTCATAGCTACTTCTGCAATTCCTTGATCAAATTGCGGAATTCGTTCTGAGATTCAGATAATAATTTTGGAAGCTTCTTCTCATCATTAGCCACAATATAGTAATAAATCTTGATCTTTGGCTCCGTTCCAGAAGGACGGACAGTGATGGTCGAACCATCACGATAGCCGAATTTCAAGACATCGGAGACCGGCAGGTCAATCTTCTTTTCCTGACCGTCCTCATAGGTGACACTATTAAGATAGTCGTTAACAAAAAGATATTTGTCCTTGTCTTTATTGGCTAGGACATGAAGCTTCTTCATGATGCCATTCATGATGGTGACTCCTTCGGGGCCATCAAATTCAAAATTGTCTAAGCCAGTAGCTACATAACCGTATTTCTTATAGATGGCTTCAAGATGATCAATTGGATCAACCTTCTCATCTTTGAAGGACTGCATCATCTGAGCCACTAAAACAGAAGCATCAACGGCATCCTTATCCCTAACCTCGGTTCCGGATAGATAGCCGTATGATTCCTCGAAGCCGAAGAAGAATCGTTCTGGATGGCCGGCTTTCTCTAATAATCCAATCTGTTCACCGATGAATTTGAATCCGGTCAGTACTTCGACGACTTTCATCTTATGGGCCTTAGCTATTGGATTGACTAAATCGGAGGTCACAATCGTCTTGACGACGATGGAGCCAGGTACAGCCTTCTTATGGGATAAGAGGAAATCATATAAAAGAATTCCCATCTCGTTGCCGTTAATCAGACGGATTGCGCCTTTATGCATGACAGCGGTTCCGCAGCGGTCGCAGTCCGGGTCGGTTACTAACAGCAAATCAGCGTTCTTTTTTTCTAATAAGGCGATTCCTAAGGTCAAAGCTTCTTTCAATTCCGGATTAGGCTTCGGACACGTGGTGAAATTGCCATCCGGATTCTTCTGCTCCGGAACGACTGTGACATCTTTGAATCCAAAACGGTCTAAAGCCCTGGTGACTGGAACGAGTCCAGTACCATTAAGAGGAGAATAAATGATCTTCAGATCACGATTGGTGATGATAGCTATTCTCTTCGTATCGATATATTTAAGATAGGAATCAAGGCAATCCGGTTTGATGTATTCGATGTTGCCAAGCTTCACTTGCTCTTCATAGTCACCGGTCTTCACATCCTTGAAGATATCAAGTGACTCAATCTCCTTGGACATCTGGTTCGCGGCATCAAGAGTAATCTGGCAGCCTTCATCGTTATAAACCTTATAGCCGTTGTATTGCTTAGGGTTATGACTGGCAGTTAACATGACACCAATTGAGGTATGAAGATAGCGGACGGCATAAGAAAGCAAGGGAGTCGGCATTAAAGCCGGATAGATATAGACATGAAGTCCGTTCAAGGCATAGATTGTGGCTGCGGTCTTAGCAAACAAAGTGGAATTGATTCGAGAATCATAAGAAATAGCGACTAATCCTTTCTGATAATTCTGATTGACGAAATTGGCAATTCCTTGGGAGACTTTGCCAACCGTATATATATTAAGACAGGCGCTTCCAGCACCGAGAAGTCCTCTTAAGCCGCCGGTTCCGAATTCCAAATCTTTATAGAAAGCTGCTTTGACAGCTTTCTCATCCATGCCCTTCAGCTCTTTTAGAATCGCAGGATCCTTAACTTCTTTCAGCCAGCGAGAATAGTCATTCATAGTTTTTACCTCTTATTCCTTTTATTAAGATAGTCTTTCAAATCACTGATGATTTTTTTATTCCTTTTTGAGATTGAATCCGAAGGAATAGCATCTAAAGCATAATATGATAAGGAAGATACTTCCTCAATCTGTTTCTTCAGTTTACCACTCACCTGATTAGTTAAATATACAATGTCGACTCCATACACTTCATCCCCATTAGAATACTTGTAATAAGCTAACTCTCCGGAATAAACATTAAATAAGGTTAGATTAGAGCAGACAAGTCCGGTTTCTTCAAGAAGCTCTCTTTTAGCAGCAGCCAGAGCTGTTTCCTTTAGCTCAATTGATCCGCCTGGAAAATCCAGCATTTGGTCATCAGCTCTTCTTTCCATTAAGACTTCGTTGTTGTCATTGATTACGACTACAACGGAAAAGGCAGCCACTAAAGGACGGTGTCCGACTACTTTCCTAAGATTAAGCAGATAACCTAAATCTTTATCTTCCATCTATTTGACCTTGGTAATGACGACTTGCCCGGTTCCACTTATTCTGGCTTCTTCATTGCTAGGTAAGAAGAAAGTATCACCATTCTTATAAGGCATTCCACCTATTGTTCCTTCTCCGCCTAAGAATGACAAAGACTTAAAGGAAGTGGAATCAGCTTTAACAATGGTATCTTTGACAGGATAGACACTGGAAGAGAAATACTTGCATTCACCAATCAAAGGCTTCTTGAATTTAGGAGGATTGTAAGGCTCGTAGTCCAGAACTTTCAAGGCCTTCTCCACATGCAGTTCACGAGGTTTGCCATCTTTGCCAAGACGGTTGTAGTCATACAAACGGTAGGTCAAAGTGCTGTTCTGCTGGATTTCAATCAAGGTCACGCCACCGCCAATAGCATGGACGGTGCCGGATTTGATGAAATAGCATTCACCCGGTTTCACTTCTACGAAATTAAGAAGATCCATGATGGAGCCATCATTGATCTTTGCTCTCACTTCCTCAGCTGAAGTCTTTCTTTTAAATCCAACATATTAACCACAATGAGGTTCAGCGGAGATGATATACCACATTTCAGTCTTTCCATATTGTCCTTCGTTCTTTAAGGCATAGGCATCAGAAGGATGAACTTGAGCAGAAAGATTAGAGGCACTGTCAATGAACTTAATTAAAACCGGGAAAAACTCAAAAGAAGCAGGGATAGAACCAATATCCTTTTTAGTAGCTACATCCATTAATGGTTTGCCATCATCCTGACCGCCATCAATCAAAGTAGGACCGGATTGATTAAAGGAAAGTTCCCAGCATTCAGCAATGTTAGAAGAGGAAGACTGTTTTCCCCATTTTTTAAGCTTATTGCCACCCCATATGTAATCCTTAGTAGCCGGTCTGGTTTTTACAAGTTTCATACGAAAAGTATAATTTGTGTGGTTTTCATTTACAAGGGAAAGCCAATTTTGCTTTTCTAAAAAAGGCAAAAATAAAGCCGTTTTTTGCTAAAGCTATTTTTTGAAAGGCATTGATTTATATGTTCAAAAATGAAAAAGGATTGTATCAAAATCCGGGCTTTGTCATTTCTTCTTATGAAATTTTTAAGTGGGAAATATTAATTTAGTTTTCCTCTCGAAATCAATTTACTTGGTTTTACTTAATTTTTATTATTTAGTGATTAAATGATGACTGCAAAAAATTATTTAGTTGCTTAAAAATGTGTTATCGAGCCTGATATTTGAAATATTTGTAAGGGCTTCATATGATTTACTTAAAAAAGAAAAACACCGCTTTTTTTCTGTTTTTTTAGTTTCTTGCTTTGACTGAAATTATAGCAATTTAATTAACGTTTTCTCATTTTTAGTTGCATATTTTAGTTATTATTATCATAATAAAGGTATGAAAAATAATGAAATGTTAACCCTTTCATCTCACAAATCAAAAGCAGTTTTTTTAATCAATAATGGAATTTCATTAAAACTTTTGACTATTAAGGTAAATAGTAAGCTAAATTATTTATCAAAGGATTATATTTCTTCTAATTCTAAGATCAGTCATCCTTTGTTTTCTCAGCATGGAATTGGAGATTATTTCTTACCATCTATTGTTATTGAAGCTCTTGATTCTTCAATGGTTTCAGATTTTGTTTTTGATCATTATGAGGAAACCAAAGGATATTCCACTTCTTCGCCTTTACCCGCCACCAAGAACAAGGGAAAGGGCTATTCCTTTTTCTATCTTGATAAACGTCTTCAGGCTTTATTGATTATCAATGTTTCGGCTTTCAAAGACTGTGATGGTTTTTCGGTGTCTTCTTCTATCAAGAATGTAGGGAATAACATTTTTAAAATTCGGAAATTTTCTAGTGCTCAGATTGATCTAGACGGCTCTTCCCCTACGGTTTATTCCTTTGATGGATCCTGGGCCCATGAAAGAATTCTTCATCAAACTATTTTAAATGGGGGACGAATGGAAATTGATTCGGATACAGGTTCTTCCAGTTGTTTCCATAATCCTTTAGTTATAGTAAAAAACGATTCCACTTTTTACGGCTTGAATCTTCTCTATTCTGGTAATCATAAGACTAGCATTGAAGTAGGTGACCAAAACCATATTAGGATTAAAACCGGAATCAATGATTTCCTTTTTGCTTACGAAGTGAAAAGTCAAGAGACTTTCTATGCTCCCGAAGCGGTAATTGAAGTATCCGATAATTTAGATGATTTATCTTTGAATTATCAAGGTCTGATTCGAAAACATATCTTGCCTGAGAATAAGAAGATTCCTCCTCTTTTATTCAATTCGTGGGAAGGAGTCTACTTCAACTTCAACCATGACAAGATTATAGGAATGGCTAGAAAAGCCAAAGATCTAGGAGCCGAATTGTTTGTCTTGGACGATGGCTGGTTTGCAAACCGCAATGATGATTCTTCTTCATTAGGGGATTGGTTTGACAATCCTACTAAAACAGGTGGAATTGCTTCTTTAGCGGATGAAATTAGAAGCTTAGGATTGCAATTTGGTATTTGGATGGAACCGGAGATGATATCAGAGAATTCCCTCCTCTATAAAAAACACCCTGAGTATGCAATGACCATTCCTTCAAGAACACCAATTAGGCAAAGAAACCAACTGATGCTGGACTTGACCAATGATGAAGTACTCAAATTTGTTTTTGATTCCGTCTGCAAAGTATTGGATAAGACAAAGGCCAGTTATCTTAAGTGGGATTATAACCGTAATTTCACAGATGTTTTTTCATCCCAATATCCCGCATCTGAATATGGCTATCGTTACATCGTTAATCTCTATAAAGTAATGAAAGCTTTGACGGAAAAATATCCTCAGGTGCTCTTTGAAGGCTGTGCATCAGGCGGTGCTAGGTATGATTTAGGAATATTGAGTTATTTTCCGCAGATTTGGTGTTCTGATAATACTGACCCTTTAGCAAGGCTTTATATCCAAAGCGGTACCCACTTTGGATATCCTAACGAAACCATGTGTTGCCATGTTTCTTCTTTTATGAATGATATTTCTCACCATTCATCAAGATTAGAAGACCGTTTTAATATTGCCTTAGCAGGAAATTTAGGTTATGAATTGGATCCGACCAAACTATCAAGAACCGATATTCAAAGCATAAAAAAGCAGATTGAGTTCTATAAATCACAGCGTTCCTTTTTACTAAAAGCGAATTCTTATCTTTTAGGCGACTACTGTAATTCGGCCTTTGGTGGATTTGAACTAGTATCCTCAGATAAAAACAAAGCTCTAGCGATTATTGCAATTACTGGATCATATCAAGGTTCTTTCTTCTTGAAAGGATTGAATCCAAGATATCATTACACTCTAAATCACGGCTCTGAATCCTTTTCCGGCTTAGATTTGATGAAAAAAGGCATTCCTAATGTTCCACCTTTGAAGATTAGTGGTTCCTATACCTGCAAGCTGAAAACCATGCGGGTGCTCATAGAAAAAACAAAGAGGTAAATAACATGAGTAAAAGTGTCAAGATGGCCGATATTGCTAAAAAACTGAACGTCTCTATTGTTTCCGTTTCCAAAGCCTTATCAGGAAAAGACGGAGTTTCAGAAGAAACCCGTCAGAAGATTTATGAAGTTGCCGATGAAATGGGCTACTTGAAAACAACCGCAAAGACCAATGGCACTGATCAAGAGACAGTGGTCATTATCGTCTCCGAGAAATTCTTCGGGGATTCTTCCTTCTATTCCAATATGTACAACACCTTGCTTCAGAAGCTCAATAGTGAAGGCTATACAACTCTTTTAGAGATTGTCTCCGATATCAGAGAAAAAGCTAACTATATTCCTCCAGTACTCAATAAGAAGGGAGTAGTCAGCATTATCTTCATGGGTGAAATGTCCCGTGCTTATATTGATGAGATTGCAAAGAAAGGCATCCCTTATTTCTTCTTAGATTTCTATGACGCCAATTATTCCATTAACTCCATCATCGCTGATTCCATGATTGGTTCTTACCTTCTGACCAAGCATTTGCTTGATAAAGGACTGAATGATATCACTTATGTCGGTTCTATCAGTCAGACCTCCTCCATCATGGACCGTTACTTAGGCTATTGCCGAGCCATGACTTTGACTGGCAACAAAGAGCATATCAAGCAGATTGAGGACCGAGACAGCAACGGACGTTTTCTGAAGATTGAGCTTCCAGACAAGCTCCCTCAGGCTTTTTTCTGCAATTGCGATGAAGTCGCTTTCCGTCTAATTCAGAATTTGCGGGATAAGAATATCAATGTGCCTAATGATATCAGTGTAGTTGGATTTGATGGCAGCATCATCTCAGAAATTTCTACACCAGCTATCACTACCTACAAAGTCAATATTCCGGATATGACTCAGTTAGCTGTCTATATGGTAAATACTTTGATCAAGCATAAAAACGTAATAGCTAAGAGAACAATAGTTCCAGGAACAGTAGTCTTAAGAGATTCTTCGAGGTAGGCATATGAAAGTAAATCGGATGAAGAAACTGACTCCGGATTCCATCGAGTCAGTGGGATTCTTTAAATCAATAGGCGCCTTTTTGATTGATATGGCTTTTACAATTGTTTGCCTTATTGGTATGTACTTTGCCTGCAATGGTCCTATCTATAAAGCTTTTAATGGCGATCAAATATTCCAAGAGAGCGCTGTTTTCTTAGTGGACAGCGGCTTAATCAAAAAAGATGAAACTTCTTCTTCACCTACTTATTCAGCCTACACAAACAATAATGTCAGTATAATTAGAGCAACTGATGATGATAAGGATGGCTATAAAATATCCGAAGACAAAATAGTTTATTATTATACCGACTTTTGTGTCAATTATGAAAACGCCGATTTTAATTCTTCTTCCGATAAACCGACTCAGGCAAATGCCTTCATCTGGATGAATCAGAATCTTTATAACTTGACTGCCACCTCTAACGAAAATGATTATTATGAAGCTTATTCCCTTAATGGAGTCAAAGACTATACCAAACGCCCAGTTTTAAAAGAGGCCATTCAGGCTAAAGTTGATGCTAGAGATGAAGACACTATTACCAAGCTCTACAATTACTACTTCTCCGTGTCTGAACAATCCGGGCTTTATGTGACTGCCTTCACTGATGTCTATAAACAGCCTTACTTGCTCACAAGACAGGCAATCTTCAATAACATTACTTAATATTCCCGTTTGCCAGGAGTTATCGCTATTCCTTTGATCTTTTTCATAATTATCCCTCTTTGCTTAAAGGACGGCAAAACTTTGGGAAAACTGTTCCTAGGTCTTTCCATCATTGATAAACGCGGCTATAAGGCCAAGAAATGGCAAATCTTGATCCACTATATATTCATCTATATATATTGGCTTTTCCTGTTGGTGAATTCGTTATGGCTAGGTATCATCTTAACTGGTTTCCTAATGATTCTTGATTACATCATCCGCATTCTTTCAAAGCAGCGTCTATCCTTGCATGATTACGCTTCCTATACCATGGTGGTTGATAATAATCAGCCTTTCTATGACTCAGCAAAAGACTTGGATGATGCTAAACACAACATCAATAACCGAGCTTTAAAGAATCAGGAAAGCAATGACTGGGAAAGCAAATATTCGAGAAAGAATCCTGATTTATCAGCCCTTAAGGCTCATGAAAGAGTCCGAGAAGCTAATGATGTCTTAGACTTATCCAACATCGGTCAGGCTCAAAAAGAAGCAAAGACTATTACTTCATTCGATGATTATGAGCAGGGAAAGAAAAACGATTCTTCAGATGATGCTAATTCGAAGCCGTAAACCCGTCTGCCTCTAATAAGCTTTGAGCAACAAAATCAGCTTCTTTATCCTTTTCTCCATCAGTTGGAGCAGAAGCAATTCTTTTAATATCACCTAAAAGCGGATTATCTTTGCTCAATTCAAAGAAAGGCAGCAAAGAACTTAAGACAATGTATTTCATTTCATTGTCTTCATTGAAAGGCTGCAAAAGATTCCTCACTAGGGGTGTCAAAAGCTTTTGATGTTTTGAAAGAACCATCAGAACCCCTTCGGTAACTGGCCAATCCAGATGCCTGGTTTCTGCTAAAAGAGCAGGAATAATCGGTTCAATCTCTTCATCGCTCATTTTATCGAGATCGTTGATATGAGTACTGTCTAAACTATCCTTAGGAACATAATCAGTAATATCCATTCAGGTATCCTTCTTATTGCTATTAGATTAACACAACGGAGTTGATTATTTCAGGAATATTCCTTTGAGAAACAGTCTGACTTAAAAATTAGATTTTAATTTTTTAAGCGGCAATTGTTTTCAAGGCAGCAAAATTATTTAATTGTTTTTTAATCAGTTTCTCTTAATTGGTTTTCGTAAATGTAGGTTTGCTATTTCAAAATAAGAGAATAAATTTATTATTTTAGTTTCACAATGAAAAAAACAATCTGTTTTTATATAAGATATTAATCACATTTTTATGATTTTTAAAATTAAAAAAGCCCGATTTCTCGGGCATTTTAA